>WRIX01000047.1:1809-16990 GCA_009782495.1 Treponema sp. | reverse complement strand
TGAACAGATGAAGGAACTGGTCGATCTGGAAAAAGAAATACTTGCATATAAAAAAATGGTTTTACCCGATGAATTGCTGGTCAGGGCAAAAAAAGACGGCTTTGCCGACAGGTACCTTTCAAAGCTGCTTGAAGTACCGGAAGAATATATCAGGCTGCACAGAAAAGTCGTTGGAATCAGCGAGGAATGGGATATTGTCCCGGTCAGCGGCGCCGATGCCGAATATTTTTACTCAACCTATAATGGTCCCGGCAAACTGGGTAATGAACTAAAAATGTCCCGGGAAAAACGCGGCATTAAGGCAAAAGCGGATAACCGTAATAAAGTTATTATCCTGGGGGGCGGTCCAAACAGAATAGGTCAGGGCATTGAATTTGATTACTGCTGTGTACATACCGCTTTTGCGCTCCGTGAATCAGGCTTTGAAACAATTATGATAAACTGTAACCCTGAGACAGTTTCCACGGATTACGATACTTCGGACAAACTGTATTTTGAACCGCTGACTGTCGAGGATGTTTTATCGATCTGTCAGCACGAAAACCCGCTGGGCGTTATTGTCCAGTTCGGAGGTCAGACTCCGCTTAATATAGCGATGGAACTGAAAAAAGCGGGAGTAAAAATTCTGGGAACTACTCCGGAAGTTATTGCGCTTGCAGAAGACAGAGCTTTGTTCAGAAAGATGATGGATAACATGAATATTCCCATGCCGGAGTCCGGTATGGCCTGCAATTATGAAGAGGCGATTAACACTGCGAACAGGGTAGGGTTTCCCGTTATGGTCAGGCCGTCGTATGTGCTGGGCGGACAGGCTATGGAAATTGTGTTCGGCAATGAACAGTTAAAAAATTATATCCGTGTTAATGCGCAGTATATCAGCAACGAAGCACCGTTGCTGATTGACCGTTTTTTGGATAACGCCCTCGAATGCGAGGCGGATGCCATTGCAGACGGCACCAATGCATTTATGCCGGCTGTTATGGAACATATTGAATACGCGGGTGTTCATTCAGGCGATTCAGCCTGTGTAATTCCTACCATAACCATTACGGAAAAACAAACCGAAACTATCCGGGATTATACATGCAGAATTGCCGGGGAGTTGGGAGTTGTAGGGCTGATGAATATTCAATATGCCATTCATCAGGACACGGTATATGTTTTGGAAGCCAATCCGCGCGCTTCAAGAACCGTACCGCTTGTTTCCAAGGTTTGTAACCTTAACATGGCAAATCTTGCCACAAAGCTAATTATGGCGGAATACACCGGTACGCCTGTTGATCTCCTGTCGATGAAAAAGCCGGAAACCGGTTATTACGGCGTAAAAGAAGCGGTTTTTCCGTTTAACATGTTTCCCGAAGTTGATCCGCTTTTAGGGCCGGAGATGAGATCGACCGGCGAGGTTTTAGGATTGTCGGATTCATTCGGGCTTGCATTTTATAAAGCGCTTGAAGGCAGCAAGAGTATCCTGCCTCTTTCCGGTTCGGTACTGATTTCTGTAGCAAAAAAAGACAGAGAAGAACTGGAGGAAGTCGCAAAACAATTTGAACTTCTGGGATTTAAAATCAATGCTACCAGGGGAACCCATTCATACCTTACATCAAAAGGTATAAAAGCGGAGACGATCAATAAACTGTACGAAGGCCGTCCTGATATTGAAGATGCAATAAAAAACCGCCAGTTGGATGTGATCATAAATACGCCAAGCGGAAGTATACGCAGTGAAGCTGACGACTCTTATATCAGAAAATCAGCCATCAGGAATAACATCCCGTATGTAACAACATTAACTGCGGCATTGGCCGCTGCAAAAGGAATTGCTGAAAAGCTAAAAAGCCCTGACGAAAATGTTTTTTCTCTGCAGGAATACCATAAAAGAAGGAGCTGATGTAACCGGAGCGGATATGAAAAGCGATAAGGAACTGAATGATTACATAGATACTCAAACCAAACAAATACGGCAGCAGGTAGGAGAAAAAAAAGTACTTCTTGCGCTGTCGGGCGGCGTTGATTCTTCCGTATGCGCCGGTTTCCTGTCTAAAGCCATACCGGGGCAGCTTACCTGTATTTTTGTTGATCACGGCTTTATGCGATTGAACGAAGGCGACGAAGTTGAAAAGGTGTTTTCAAAACATTCTCTTCGTTTTATTCGTGTAAATGCTCAAAAGCGGTTCGTTGCCAGGTTAAAGGGAGTATGCGATCCCGAAACAAAGCGGAAATTAATCGGCGAAGAATTTATCCGCGTGTTTGAAGAAGAATCCGTAAAATTAGGGACTGTTCCGTTTCTTGCACAGGGAACAATTTACCCGGATATTGTTGAGTCCGGCGGTAAACACGGCGCTGTAATAAAAAGCCACCACAACGTGGGAGGGCTTCCTGCAAATCTTGGCTTTACCGGGCTTGTTGAGCCTCTGTCGGGACTTTATAAAGATGAGGTTCGCATTCTTGGCAGGAAGCTGGGGCTGCCGGCATTCTTGGTAAACCGTCAGCCGTTTCCCGGGCCCGGACTTGCTGTTCGTGTTATGGGCGAGGTTACCGAGGAAAAGCTCGGCGTTTTACGTAGGGCAGACGCAATATTACGTGAAGAAATTGATCGTACAAAACGCAGACCCGATCAGTATTTTGCCGTATTAACAGACACCCGATCTGTTGGTGTAAAAGGGGATAAGAGAACATATAATCACGTAGTCGCAATTCGCGCTGTAACAACGGATGATTTTATGACATGTGAATATGTACCGCTGCCGCATAAGCTTTTGGGCTGTATATCGTCACGAATTACCGGTGAGATACCTGCTGTCAGCCGTGTTGTTTACGATATTACATCAAAGCCGCCGGCTACGGTGGAATGGGAATAAGCTGTATGATCAAAATAATCGACTACAAGGCAGGAAACGCACCGAGTGTAATGCATGCGGTTACTCATCTCGGATATAAGGCGGGCTTTGCCCGTTGTCCTGATGACCTTGAAAATGCAACACACATTTTATTACCGGGAGTAGGCAGCGCAAAGGCGACAATGGAATCTCTGCGTGAGCTGGAATTAATACATGCAATAGAAGAAGCAGTTTTAAAGAAAAATGTTTTGTTTTTGGGCATTTGTGTCGGCCTGCAGATTCTTTTTGAACACAGTGAAGAAGAAAACGCCGATTGTCTTGGATGGTTTAAAGGCCGGGTTGTAAAATTTGATGTATCTAAAGTCAGGGTTCCGCAGATGGGCTGGAATCAAGTGCACTTTACAAAGGCTCTTCCATTTAACGGTGAGGATGATTATTTTTATTTTGTTAATTCCTATTATGCAAAGCCGGAAGATGAATCCGATATATGGGGAGCAGCGGATTATAACGGCCTGTTTGCAGCAGCGGTTCAGAGGGAAAACATTTACGCCGCGCAGTTTCACATTGAAAAAAGCGGCGAAGCCGGACTCCGGCTGCTGAATGGCTTTCTTGGCCTGAAGCAAGGGGACTGATCTATGCTTACAAAAAGGCTAATCGCCTGTTTTGATATCGTAAAAGGCCGGGTGACCAAGGCGGTACAGTTTCAGGACAATATAGACGTCGCCCTTGCAGAGGAACTGGCCTGCGCCATGTATGAATCGCACATTGACGAGCTGATTTTTTACGATATTACCGCGAGTTCCGAGAAACGCAGTATCGACATTGAAACAGTAAAAAAAGTTGCAGGCTGTGTTTTTATTCCTTTTACTGTTGGCGGCGGAATTAAAGACCTTAATGATATGTACGAGGTACTTAAGGCAGGCGCAGAAAAAATCAGCATTGACTCAATGGCTGTAAGGAACCCTCACATTATTACAGACGGTTCCAAAGCTTTTGGTTCCCAATGCATTGTTCTGTCCACCCAGGTAAAAAAAACAGGAACAACGCCGAGCGGATATGAGGTGTTTATAGACGGTGCCAGAGTT
Source organism: Treponema sp. (assembly GCA_009782495.1). Lineage (GTDB taxonomy): Bacteria > Spirochaetota > Spirochaetia > Treponematales > Breznakiellaceae > WRIV01. The sequence continues at coordinate 13,068 of WRIX01000047.1, read as the reverse complement.
GCAACCGGAATGGACGCCGTTGAATGGATTAAGCAAGGGCAGGATCTCGGCGCAGGGGAAATATGTTTAAACAGTATCGACAGGGACGGAACATTGTCCGGTTATGATCTTGAATTAATGAAGCTGGCAGACAAGGCTGTTTCGGTTCCCCTTATTGCTTCCGGCGGCGCAGGAAAGCCGGAACATCTTAAAGAAGTATTTGCAAATACGGAAACCCATGCGGCGATAATCAGCAGTATGCTGTACTCGCCCAGACTGGAAAAAAATTATACAGTGCATGAGCTTAAGGAATACCTCCGGCAAAACAATATAAGCATACGGCCGGTATGCGGCAAGGAAAGCAGATGTCAAAGTTAATTGTTCCGCAGGATTACCGGTCTGTTCTGACCATTTACGAAACCCAGACTGCCATAGGATCCATAAAAAAGATATTTGAAGAAAATCTATGCAGCGCCTTGAATCTTAAACGTGTCTCCGCGCCGCTCTTTGTTGAAGCGCAAACGGGCCTGAATGATGACTTAAACGGCGTGGAACGCCCGGTTGAGTTTGACATAAAGGAAACACAAGCAAACGCACAGGTTGTTCATTCGCTTGCCAAATGGAAACGCATGGCGCTCCATAAATACTGTTTTCCCGCGGGCGAAGGTTTGTATACTGATATGAACGCCGTTCGGCGCGATGAAGAACTGGATAACCTCCATTCTATTTATGTAGACCAGTGGGATTGGGAAATAGTTATTGACCGGTCTTCTCGCAACGAGGATTTTTTAAAAAAGACAATCATTAAAATTATCAATGCCATTTGCAATACGGCGGAAAAAATCAATGAGTTATTTCCCGTTTTAAATATTAATCTTTCGCAGAATGTTAAATTTGTAACTACACAGCAGCTTGAAGACCTTTACCCTGATTTGACGCCGAAAGAACGTGAAAACACTTATGTAAAGGAATACAAAACAGTGTTCATCATGCAGATTGGGGATGTTTTAAAATCGGGAAACAGACACGACGGACGTGCCCCGGACTACGACGATTGGGCATTAAACGGCGATATTTTATTCTGGGATGATATTCTGGGATGCGCCATGGAAATTTCTTCAATGGGAATCCGTGTAGATGAAGGATCAATGGATGCGCAGTTAAAAAAAGCAAATTGCGAGCATCGCCGGGAACTGCCGTTCCATAAAATGCTGCTTGAAGGAAAACTGCCGCTTACCATGGGCGGCGGAATCGGACAATCAAGGCTGTGTATGCTGCTGCTGCAAAAAGCACATGTCGGCGAGGTGCAGGTTTCCGTTTGGGACAGGGATACGCTTTCTGCATGTAAAGCCGCAGGCATTGAATTGCTGTAAAACGATACTTTCTAAATTTTCTCACGTGGAGGCGTGGAGTTTTCAGTTTTTGCGCAAAAATGACTGTTGTTATTGTGTGAAGGTTGGGCTATTTTGATATTTTAATTCTTCTGGTATTATATTTTCATAATATTCTTTTGGCATATGTGTCCAAAAATTCAAAATAATTTCTTTTTCTGATTTATTCTTAACACCTTGTAACAATTCTCCAAAAACACATTCTACTGCCAAAATTTCTTTGCTTTCCAATAGTTTGCTGATTCTGGGGAAGTACATTTGATTATTCTTTAAATACTCAATCCAAATAGATGTATCAAGTATTATCATAAAGATCGATTCATTTCTCGTATTTGCTGACCAATATCTATGCATATTGGATTTTTCGCAATTTTTTTATTTAACTCTTTAATATTGTAAATATCCACCCAATCCTTTAGCGCAATAGTTATGGCTTCAGTGACCGTGGAACTTTGAGTATATGCCTTTACATTATTAACCAAATCATCAGCAATTATTGCAGTTACTTTCATACGATGAAGTATACGATATAATTTCGTATTTGTCAAGAGGAATATTATCCATAGTAAAACTCATATTTCCTCTGCGTTCTCCGCACCTCCGCGTGAAATATTTTGGAGGAATTACATTTTAACAGCGGCGGCAATTTCCGTAACAGCTTCAGACGGGGAAACAAGGTGCGCTTCTTTTTCATTCCGCCGTTTTGCTTCTACCATGCCGTTGGCAAGGTTTTTGTCCCCGACTACTATTCGCCAGGGAATACCCAAAAGATCGGCGTCATTAAATTTAACACCGGCACGTTCGTCCCTGTCGTCGAGTAATACTTCGATACCTTCTTCTTCCAATTTGTCTGAAAGCTTGTCGCAGGTTTCCTGAACCGAACCCTGGTATTTTATGGGAATGATGATTACATGGTACGGGGCAACTGAAACAGGCCAGATGATTCCCTGTTCATCGTGATGTTCTTCGATAATGCTGGCAAGGGTACGATCCAAACCAATGCCATAACAGCCCATTAGCGGCACATGGCTTTTTCCGTTTTCGTCCAGGTAGGAAACTCCCATAGAATCGGTATATTTTTTGCCCAGTTTAAAAATGTGGCCCAGTTCGTTTCCTTTTTTTTCGTATAGCTCTCCGCCGCAGTGAACACAACTGTCGCCTGCTTTTACCGTTCGGATGTCGGCAGTAAGCCATGCGTTATAATCCCTGCCGTAAGCAACATGCTTGTAATGTTTGTCTTTTTCCAGGGCGCCGGTAACGGCATCATTCATACCGGTTACCGTATGATCGATAATTATTGGCACAGATTCCAGTCCTACCGGTCCTGCAAAACCAACCGGCGCTCCGGTAATTCTTACCACATCCGCTTCCGCTGCAAGGCTTACTTCGGCTGCTTTTAATACAGCGGCAAGTTTTGTTTCGTTTACATCCAGATCGCCGCGTATGGCTACGGCAAAAAATGCTTCGCTATAGCTTACCGGTGCGCCGGGTGCGGTAGGATTTTTAACCAGGTTTTTACAGCCCACAGCGGAGGACAGATCCAATTCAACATTGACCGCTTTATAGATAAGGGTTTTTATAAAACTCTTTGCGTCTGTTTTAAGGAAAGCGCACAGTTCTTCTATGGTTTTTACTTCCGGTGTATCGATCTTTTCCGCCGGCGGGGTGTTGATCTCATCCTGGGTATTTTCTGGGGAAGGCCGGGGAATAAAATCGGGTTTACATTCAGCCTTTTCGACATTGGCTGCATAGTCGCAGCTTTTGCAAAGGAGCAAGGTGTTGTCTCCAATATCACTTTCCACCATAAATTCTTCCGCCCCCAATGCCGATTACATAAAGAAACCAGGCGCCGCGGGAGATCCTTTCTCCAATGGATTTAAAGCGTTCATCCACGGACAGATCAACCCCCCGGTATTTACTGTCCGGAGGCGGGGCGTTAAGGCCGTCTGTAATAAAGAGGATTACACGCCGTGTTCCGGCTTTTTCCGGCCTTTCAATAATTTCGGCAGTTTTTTCCATGGCAACGCCGATGTCTGTAAAATTGTCGGTTGGTTCCAACCGGGCCAGATCCGCTTTTAGCGCCGCCCTGTCTGCATCGGAATTAATGGTACGGGTGAACTGTTCCCTTGCACTCGTACCAAAAAGAACCAGGGTAAAATCATCGCCGTTTTTAAGAAGACCGTCGATCACTTCCTTTTCCAGATAATTCTTAACATTGGTAAACCTGTTTTCTTCTTCCATACTCCCTGAGACATCAAGAATTACGACAAAATCCCGTCTTTTAGTATCCTGGTCCGCCTGAGATTGGCTAAAGAGGAAAGAGCCGGCGATAAATAGAAGCAAAAATGCAATGAGTGTTGTTTTCTTGCTGCTTGTCATGATATTCCTCCTTGGAAAAGAGCCTCTCCTTGAGAATATGGCCTTTACAGTATACTAATATACAGGAAATAAATCAATGTAAAATGAATGGATAATAAAACCTGTTTCCTTTTCGAAAGGTAATCCAGATTCCGGCTGCAAAAAGCAGGACACTTATTATAATGGATACCTTGTCCGCCGTGTTAAAGGGTTTTCCGGAATACCAGCTTCGTTTTTTATTTTTTCCGAAACCCCGCAATTCCATGGCACGGCTTATCACCTCAATACGATCCAGCGATGAAAGGATTAACGGCAGTAAAAGGGGAACGGTTCTTTTAAGCCGTTTTACAAACGATGCTTTTTTGGATAGTTCCAGCCCGCGAGCCTGCTGTGCCTGGGAAATTGCTTCGTAATCCCGCTGAACATCGGGGATGTAACGCAAGGTCAGGCTTACGGAAAAGGACGCTGTATAGGGAACTCCAATTTTATTAAGGGATGAAGCAAATTCACTTGGATGGGTAGTTACGATAAGCAGTATAGCCGGCGGAATGATCGTAATGTATTTAAGCAGCACATTGAATTCGTAAAAAAGCTGTTCCCGGGTAAGAGTAAAGCGTCCGGCTCCTTCCAAAATAACATTTCTGGACTGATAAATCATAACACCCTGTTCCGGGGCAAAAAGATAAATTGCCAGAAGATTTAATCCCAAAAACAAACCTGCCAGTTTTATAATAAAGGATATTTCCGAAAAACGGATTTTTGAAACACCGAATAAGATTATCCCTGTTACCGCCAGGATTATAAGAATGGGAGTTTTAAAACTTACCATTACCAGAACGGACCACAGCAGAAATATAATTAGTTTTGCGGCGCCGGTAAGGGCGTGAACAGGAGAGTTTCTTTCGATATACGACAACATTCTATAACCTGTCATTATTCGCCCTTTTTTTCCTGTCAAATGCAATATATCGTCCTGCAAATCCCCGCGGATCGGGAAGGGAAGCGTTCATTGCCAGTGTGTAAAGGCTGGTCTTTTTTAAACTTGCCTTTTCTATAATTTCATCGTCGGTAAGTATTTCAAAGGGCTCCTGATCGGCTATGTGATTCCCATCGGAAAGAACCACCGCCCTTGTACAATATTCAAGCATAAGATGCATATCATGGGTAATAAGAAGCAGGGATATTCCCATATCCTTATTAAGGCCAAGCAGGAATTCCATAAACTCGGTGTAATGACGGTAATCCTGCCCTGCTGTCGGTTCATCAAGGATCATTAAGGAAGGACGCAAAATCAAAATTGATGCAATGGTAAGCCGCTTTTTCTGGCCGTAACTTAATGCATTTACCGGCCAGTTTCTGAAAGGATAAAGTCCGCAGATTGTAAGGGCTTCGTAAACCCTTGTTTTTATTTCCGTCTCCGGAACAGCCCTGGTTCTTAGTCCCAGGGCTATTTCGTCATATATAAGGGGAAAACAGATCATCTGATTGGGATTCTGCATTACATAGCCAATCTTTTCCGCCCTTTCCATTATGGAAAGAGCAGCCAAATCCTGTCCGTTATAGGATATTGTTCCCGAATCGGGTTTTACAAAACCGCATATACATTTGGCTATGGTTGATTTGCCCGAACCGTTTCTGCCTACAAGCCCTACGCATTCTCCGGGAGCTACGGTAAAGGAAATATCCTTTAGGGCTTCATCCTTTTGTCCTGTATAACGGAAATGTAAATTTTTAATTTCCAAGCCGCACTGACAGGGCAGTTCTTCTGCCTTGCCGGCATACTCAACATGCAGTTCATTTTTTTGTTCTTCGGCAAGCTGTTTGTCCCATTCCCTGAGCGGCTGGTAATCAGGCTGGCGGTTCATGCCGGAGTCTGTTTTTATTCCCGCATAGGCAAGGGCGCTCAGGTACAAAGGTTCCCGTATGCCTGTTTCTTTAAGGATATTCAACGCCAGCAGTTCATCCGGTTTTTTATCCGCGATGATCCTTCCGTGATCCATTACTATAATCCGATCCACCGGACGGTGAAGAACATCTTCAAGCCGGTGTTCCACAATCAGAATGGTCTTGTCTGTTTTTTTGTGGAGTTCGTCAATTAATTCTATTGCATCTTCTCCCGCAGCCGGGTCCAGATTTGCCAAGGGTTCGTCAAAAAGCAATATATCTACATTGTCTACCAGGACTCCTGCCATGGAAATCCGCTGCTTCTGCCCGCCCGAAAGATCCTGCGGACTTTTGTCCAGATGCGCTTTCATGTTTACCAGCATTGCGGTTTCTTGAACTCTGCGGTGCATTTCTTTCGCAGGGACGCAGTCGTTTTCCAGGGTAAAGGCAATATCCTCTGCGGCGCTGAGTCCGACAAACTGGCCGTCTGTATCCTGTAAAACCGTGCCCGCTTTTTTTGATATGTCAAAAATATCAAAGTTCCGGATATCTTCCCCGAAAAGCAGCAGCGTTCCCGTGTTTTCGCCCTTGTAGGCATGGGGAATAATTCCGTTGATACAGTGAACCAGAGTGGACTTTCCCGATCCGGAAGGGCCCAGGATTAGTATTTTTTCCCCCCGATTTACCGTCAGGGTAATATCCATAAGGGTTGGCTCTTTTTGAGATCTGTACTTAAAAGAAAAATTATTAAATGAAAGAGCGGGACTTTTTTCAATCACCGGGAAAGGCTAAATACCCAATGGGCCGGAGCCCATTGGATGTTATTCCTCTTTTAAACTGCCGGCTTTGGTTCTTGATTTGGAATAAGCAAAGGCAAGCAGCGTTCCCAGAACCAGCACTACCAGAATATTCAGGGCTGCGGCAACCAGACCCTGGAGGTATACTTTATCCGAGGGTTCCTGATAAATAAGAATATCCAGCGTAGGAGCAATGCCAACCCAGGCTAAGATATTGGCTGCAACCTGAATACCGTTAAAAACAACCGCCTGCTTAATGCCGAATTCTCCTTCTTCCAGCCGGTAGAGTTTCCAGAAAACACCTATTGCCAGGCCGTAAAGGGCATCGGCAATTACCCATGTCCACCATACGCCCCACCCAAAAGTCAGGTCTACCAATGTATGGCCGATAAAACCTATTAAAAGGCCTGCAATGGGACCAAAGATAGCGGCAAAGATGGAAAGGATTGCAATGCCAAGGTTAAGATTTGTATTGGGAACGCCGGAAGGAAGAGCGACAAATCGCATCAGAACAAACATTAATGCCGAACCAATGCCAATAGCAACCACGGTTTTTACCGAAAGCATCTTCTTTTCCATAAATTTTTCCTCCGAATAGTAATCAAGAATAATATGTACGGCAATTATGACATTATTCGTTTTCCGTGTCTACAGCTTATGGTTCATGGTTACGAAAATCTGAAATGTATAATATAATAAACCCAAGGTGGGTACTTTTTTTGAGGAAATACTCTATGCTCTGGGGTTTTTGGCCAAAACATTACGGGGGGTAGGGGCTTTTGTTTTTCGGGGAAAAGCATCCCGGAAAATCCTTGTTATGCAGATCCTCTTTACCTTTGTGGATGCCCTGGGTATAGCCGCCCTCCTGGCCATAGGCATTGGGGCGGCGGTAAATGTTATTGGTATTCCGTATTTAACCATGCTGGGTCAGCAAAAGATGATATATCCCCTCTTAATCATCATAATTACCCGTGAACTGGGCCCGCTTCTTGGGGCTTTTATTATAATTGCCCGCTCGGCAACTGCCATTGCCACAGAGATGGCCACCATGGTGATCTCTCACGAAGTTGAAGCGTATGTTTCTGTCGGGGTTGACCCAATAGAACATCTGGCTGTTCCCCGGTTTTTGGGTGTTACGATTTCTCTGTTTTTGCTGAATGTCTTCTTTTCCATTTTTGGTCTGGCAGGCTCTTTTGCCGTGGCCCAGCTGTTTAATCCTCTTCCTCCGTCCATATACTTTAACTATCTTCTGGAAGATTTAATGGTCAGCGATATTATAGTTTCGTCGGTAAAAAGCATTTGTTTCGGGATGATTATCTCGATTATGGCGATTATGAGGGGCTTTGGCGTGGAACGTGCCAGTACGGAGATCCCGGTGGCGGGACTCAGGGCTGTCGGTTCTTCTTTTCTGTGGGTTATCCTTGTGGATATCATTATTTGCGCTGTGTACTATATGGGTTAGGTATGGAAATATTAAATTTAAAAGACATTTCCTTTTCTTCCCAAAGTACAAATATTATTCAGGAAGTTAATCTTTCCATTAATGAAGGGGAAACTACGGCTTTTATTGGACCGTCGGGCAGCGGAAAAAGCACCCTTCTTAAACTCTGCGCAGGCTTAATAATTCCTACAGAAGGGGAAGTTTGCTATAAGGACATGAACATTCAAACCATGAACCGCAGTCAAAACCTGGACTTCCGCCGTGAAAGCGCTTTTGTTTTTCAGGATTCGGCTTTATGGGCCAACCAGAGCCTTCAGCAATGCATGGAACTTCCTCTGCGGATACACTTTCCCGAAATGACCATTAAGGAAAGACAGCGAAGAATCAACGAAGTAATAGAAGCAGTCGGATACAAACGGGATTTGTCAATACGCCCTGCAAGCCTTTCTATGGGCGAACAAAAACTTATTGCTTTCGGGCGGGCGCTTTTATGCAGGCCCATACTGCTCTTTCTGGATGAATGGATTGAATCTTTGGACGATTATGCGGCCAACCGGCTTATCTCTCTTGTAAAACAGCATAAGAAGGATAATAATACGATTGTGTTCGTCAGTCACAACAAGAGGATAATCCAGAATTTGGCGGATAATGTAGTTGTGCTGGTGGGGGGTCATATCAATTTAAAGATGACTCATGAACAAATAGACAGCGATCAGGAATATTCGGATCTGCTGGAAAAGATCATCACATAAAAAGGTACGGAAATGAAGTTTAAAATCCGGTTTGCAGAACAAATAGTAGGTCTGCTGATAGTAATTGCCCTGCTTTCCCTGATATTTGTTATTTTTATGCTCGGCAAAACCCAGCGCTGGTTTTCCAGAAACTATACCTATAAAGCATACGCGGCGAGCGCTTCGGGCTTAAGTTCAAATTTGGCCGTAACCTGCCGCGGTATTGTTATTGGCAATGTAAAATCTTTCGTTCTGACCGAAGATAACCGGGTTGAAGTAATCTTTACCATTCAGGATGAGTACAATGACAGAGCCAGGCTGGGTTCACTGGTAGAAGTAGTGGTAAGTCCGATTGGTTTTGGGAGTCAGTTTATCTTTTATCCGGGCAATGGTGACGCCCTGGAAGAAGGCGCAACAGTGCCGATGCGGGATTCACTGGAAGGAAGGGTTTATATTGCAAACGGCCTTGCACATATTCCGCCTCAGGAAGATGCGATTGCCGATCTTCTGGAAAAAGCCATGGAAGTAATTGAAGGGCTGACTGTAAGACCGAATGAAAATGCCGCCATCGCTTTGGGCCAAATTATTGTAAACATAGAAAAACTGACCGCTAACCTGGCTGCAGATATGGCCAATCCTCGCGGTGTCAGAAGTATCATTAATGGCGATGCTCAAACGCTCCATGCTCTGGAAGCATCTCTTGTTTCTCTGTCAGGAACTCTGGATCATATAGAAAAAGCCACCAGTTATATCCCGCGGGAAATGCCGCAATTACTCAGCCTCCTTGCTGAAGCGCGTACTGCTGTCAGAGCTGCCGAAGATGTACTCATTTCCCTCCGGAATAATCCTTTGCTCAGAAGGGGGATCCCCGATCATGCCGAAATTGATTCCAGCGGTACCAACCCCAGGGACATACGGTTCTAGGACAGGAAAACAGGAATGATAAACAAACCAAATAAATCAGTGATTAATCCGTTTTTTTTATTTTTTTTGCAGGTGCTGGTACTTGCCGGCTGTTCTTCTGTTCCAAAACGTCCGCCGGAGGTTTTTACTGTCCAGTCCATGGCCGACACTCTGATAGGCCAGGCCAATAAAGAAGCAGATCAGGCAAACTTTGCAGAAGCGCTCAGAATGCTGGACGAAGCATGGCGGCTTGCCGTAACAACCGACCGGCCGGCTCTGCGGATTCGGGTAAACCTTGCCAGGGCAAGTACCTTGTATTCCCTGGGCCGTGTTGCGGAAGCTGAAAGAATCTGGAGAGGAGCGGAAATAGAAGGTGAATTTTCCGGAGAACCGACTCTTGCTTCGGCCGCCCGGGTATTCCGTGCAAGAAGTTTGCTGCTGGCCGGCAGAGCAGATCCGGAAGAAACGCTTTTTCTGGTTCAGAATGAACAGGGAAAACTCAAACAGGACAATATGCTCTATGCGGTAAGCTGGACTGTAAAGGGTCTGGCGGAAAAAGAACTTGGCATGTATTCCGAAGCGGAAAAATCAATAATGAATGCACTTTCCATTCATACCAAAGATAACTATCTGGAACAGGCAGGTTATGACTGGTACCTAATCGCTTCTATCCGTTCTGTGGCCGAAGACTATCAGGGCGCTATGGAAGCTCTGGATCGCGCCATAGATTTTGATCGCCGGGCCGAAAATACCTTTGGACTGGCAATGGACTGGGCGGCCAGAGGCGATGTTTTTTTTAAGGTAGGAAACTCCGGCGCTGCAAACATGTCCTGGCGCCGTTCAGGTGAAATTTTCCGTGCTATGGATAAAGAGGCTATGGCCGGAGAAGTGGAAAGCCGCATCGTACAGGTTGATCGGCAGCGATAGGGGTAAGAAGCTTTTCCAAAAACTGAAGTTAAAACCTCAGTCAAGCATTTTCTTTACGATTTCCAGTCCCTGATCTATTTCCGCATCACTGATAATGTACGGCGGAAGAAGCCGCAGGGTATTGGTTCCGGCGCTTAAAAGAAGTAGTCCGGGGTTTTCTTTCAGGGCTGCTTCCAGTATGGGCCATGCTTCGATATCAAGGTCGATACCAAACATCATTCCCCGTGCGCGGATTTCTGTAATATGAGGATGATTCCACAATTCCAGTATGGTTTTAAATTTTTGTCCCTTGCGTGCTATCTCCCCGAGAAAAGCGGGATTGGCTATTGTATCCAGGACGGCTATTCCCGCCGCACTTGCGAGCGGGTTTCCTCCGAATGTCGAACCGTGATCGCCCGACTGTAAAACATCGGCTGTTTTTTCTCCGGCAAGAAATGCTCCTGCGGGAATTCCTCCGGCCAGACCTTTTGCCAGGGTAACGACATCGGCGTTTACTCCGTATTGTTCACAGGCAAGGAATGTTCCGGTTCTTCCTAAGCCGCATTGAATTTCATCAAACATCAGCAGTATGTCCCGTTCGGCGCAGAGTTGGGCCGCAGTTTTAATAAACTCTTCACTTCGGGGTCTGATACCGCTTTCGCCCTGTACAGCCTCCAGTAACAGGCCCGCAACGGTTTTTTGATCCAGTGCTTTTTCAAGAGCTTCGATATTATTACCGTCAATGTAAACAAAACCCTCGGTAAAGGGGCCAAAGTCCTTGTGGAACTTTTCCTGTCCTGTGGCGGAAAGCGTGGTGATTGTTCTGCCGTGGAAACTTCCTTTAAGCGTAACGATGGTATGGCGGCCCG
>WRIX01000047.1:0-1287 GCA_009782495.1 Treponema sp. | reverse complement strand
GTAAACAATTCTATAAGCAGAGCATGAGCAAGCCGTCCGTCTATAATGTGGGCTTTCTTTACTCCGCCTTCCAGGGCTATGGAACAACAGTCTGCTTTTGGTATCATCCCTTTATTAATAGTGCCGTCTTTTTTCAGGTTGTCTATGTCTGAGCCGGTTATTACTTTGATAAGGGAATTTTCATCCTGTATATCCTTAAAGATGCCCTGTACATCTGTCATAAGAATCAGTTTTTCCGCTTTCAGAGCGGAGGCGATTTTAGCTGCAGCCGTATCCGCATTAACATTAAATACCTTGCCTGCATCGGTTCCCGATCCCAGAGCAACGGAAGATACTACGGGGATTGTTCCGTCTGCAAGAATATTTTGCAGTATGTGTGCATTCACCGACACAATCTCTCCGACAAGGCCGATGTCTTCGCCGTCCGGTTTGTACTGCTTTGCCGTGAGTAACGCGCCGTCTATGCCGCAAAGCCCAAGAGCGCGGCCTCCGGAATTTTCTATTAACGCAGTAATCTCCTTGTTCACCTTGCCGCAAAGAACCATCTGTACTACTTCCATTGTTTCTTCGTCTGTATAACGCAAGCCCTGTACAAAGCGGCTTTCTTTTCCCAGCGCTTTTAGCATACTTTCTATTTCCGGCCCGCCGCCGTGAACCAGCACTGTTTTAATTCCGACACAGGACATGAGGATCAGGTCTTCCATTACCGCTTTTTTCAGCTCGGCGTTGATCATGGCATTGCCCCCGTACTTTACCACCATGATCTTTCCCTGAAACTGTTTGATGTACGGCAGTGCGCGGATCAGAATTTCCGCCCTGCCGGCGTTATTTGCTTCTTTCACTGTTGCCTCTGTTTCTTGTTTATGAACGGTAATCACCGTTGATTTTTACATAGTCATACGTTAAGTCGCAGCCCCAGGCGGCAGCTTCGCCGTTCCCGTTTCCGACAACGGTATTGATCGATATTTCTTTTTCCAGCAAAATCTTTTTTGCTTCTTCTTCGGAAAAAGGAAGGACTTCGCCGCTTTTAAAGACCGGAAGGGAACCTGCTACGGAAGCAAATGTTACCGATGTTTCTTCCGGCTTAAAGGGAACGCCTGCATAGCCCAGGGCGCACAGTACCCGGCCCCAATTGGCATCGGCGCCGAAACAGGCAGCTTTAACAAGACTGGAACCGGCCACCGAACGGGCCAGGATAGCGGCGTTTTCTTCGCTGGCTGCGCCGCTTACCGTTACGGTGATAAGCCGTGTAGCGCCTTCACCGTCTCTGGCCATAGCCCTGGCCAG
>WRIX01000046.1:13692-17402 GCA_009782495.1 Treponema sp. | reverse complement strand
CTTTGTAAACGCAGGCCTCCTTACCCTGAAACAGGCTATTGGTGTAAGTATGGGCGCCGCCATTGGCACCACTGTTACTGCCTGGATTGTCTCCATTATAGGTTTTTCACTTAAAATAAGCGTCGTAGCTTTACCTGCAGTGGGTATTGGCTTTGTTTTATCGGTGCTAAAATGGGAAAAACTCAAACAATGGGGAACTGCCATTCTGGGTTTTGGGTTTCTTTTTTTGGGACTGGATTTTCTTACCAAGTCCATACCAAATCTTTCGGCAGAAACCCTGGCCTTTATCGCTTCTTTCTCCGGAAAAGGTTATGAATCAATATTTATTGGAGCAGGTGTAGGAATTATAATCGCCATGCTTATACATTCCTCTTCCGCTTCGACTGCGATAGTTCTGACACTGGCTCACGGAAATATGATCAACTATGAAATGGCAGCGGCGATGATCCTGGGGGCCAATATAGGCACCACTATAGATGCTGTCCTGGCATCCATCGGAGGAAAACCCACAGCCAAACAGACAGCGCTGGCTTTTGTACTTTTTAAAGTAATTGGCACGATATGGGCTATATTTTTATTCTACCCTTTGCTTTCCGTGGTTGATTTTATTACACCCGGGACAGATATTACCAACCATCTGGCAATGTTTCATACGGTATTCAACATCTTAAATACGGCGTTGTTTTTTCCTTTTATAAATCAATATGCCCGTCTTTTGGGAAAAATAATCAAGGATTCCGCCGGCCCTGCGGAAAAATTAAAACATTATACACTCACCTATACCTCAGGTACTTTCCAGAATGCAATGGAAATGAACATATTCCGCGTTGAAAAAGAAATCAGGGATATGGCAGGCATAGTTTCCGATATGTACAACAGGATCGGCAAAGTGCTGTCCATCCTTAAAGATAATCCCGAAAAAGAAAAAGTTGTCTCTGCCTTAACCGCAGAACTCCGCGATAATGAAGCCTATGCCGACGAGATGCGGGATGAATTAACACAGTTTTTAATGGAATGTACCCGTCAGCAGCTTAGCGAAAAATCGGGACGGCGTATATCCCGGCTTTTGCAAATCGTTGCCGACCTGGAAAACATGACAGACGACTGTTACAATGTAAGCCTTTTGCTGGAACGCAGTGTACAAAAAGACCGGCTTTTTACCGGTACATCAATGAAGGCGCTTGCCCCTTTTACCCGTCTGGTCGGCGAATTCCTTGAATTTGTGCAGACCCGGCTTGGAAGGACGCTTACTACGGAAGAAGCGGAACACGCCAGGAAAATCGAAGATCGTATCAATAAAACCCGGAACAGGCTCCGTAAATACGGGCGGAAGCGTATACAGGCCGGGGAAAATGTTAATACAGAACTGCTTTTTATTGATTTTATCCGGCGTCTGGAACATCTTGGCGATTATTGTTATCACATATCAAATGCCCTGGCTCATCTGGATGATTAAGTGATATTCTTTAACTCCATTTTTGCAATAGCCGGAAGCCTTGGTCTTTTCCTTTACGGAATGAAGGCATTAAGCGACGGCCTCCAGCAGGCTGCAGGTCAGCGCATGCAGAAAGTGCTTACCTTTATGACCGGGCACAGATTAAGTGCAATCCTTACCGGTTTTGGGGTAACTGCGGTTATCCAGTCGTCTTCGGCAACCACCGTTATGGTGGTTTCATTTGTAAACGCAGGCCTCCTTACACTTAAGCAAGCTATTGGCGTGATCATGGGAGCCAATATCGGCACCACTGTTACGGCCTGGATTGTTTCCATAATTGGCTTTTCCTTAAAAATAAGCGCCCTGGCTATACCGGCAATTGGCATTGGTTTTACCTTGTCGGTGCTGAAATGGAAAAAATGCAAACAATGGGGAACAGCGACCCTCGGCTTTGGGCTGCTTTTTTTGGGACTGGATTTTCTTACCAAGTCCATGCCCAAACTTTCACCGGAAACCATTGCCTTTATCGGATCGTTTTCAGACAAAGGTTTTACATCGTTACTCATTGGTGCATCTGTCGGCCTGGTAATTACCATGATCATTCATTCTTCTTCGGCTGCAACAGCAATTATTCTTACCTTGGCTCATGAAGGAATGATCAACTATGAAATGGCGGCAGCGATGATCCTGGGAGCGAATATCGGTACAACGATCGATGCAGCGCTTGCCGGTATTGGGGCAAAACCAACAGCAAAACAGGCAGCGCTGGTTCATGTACTATTTAATGTGGTCGGATCAATGTGGGCTATTGCATTTATCAAACCTCTCCTTACCCTGGTGAATTTTGTTACCCCTACATCATCTTCCGGTATGATCATTACCAATAACCTTGCCATGCTCCATACAATATTCAATACATTAAATACTCTTCTTTTCTTTCCTTTTATAAATCAATTTGCCCTTCTTGTCGGCAAAATAATCAAAGACACAGATTCAGAAAAGAAATTAAAACGTTACACACTCTCCTATTCGTCCGGTACTTTCCAGAATGCAGTGGAAATGAACATACTGCGTGCGGAAAAAGAAATTCGGGATATGGCAGGCATAGTCTCTTCCATGTACGGCAGAATCAGTAAAACGCTGATCACCCTTAAAGATAATCCTAAAAAAGAAAAAGCCGCGGCGGCGCTTGCGGAAAAACTTCATGAAAAAGAAGAGTATGCCGACGAGATGCGGGATGAATTAACGCAGTTCTTAATGGAATGTGCGCGTCAAAAACTCAGCGAAAAATCCGAACGAAGGGTTTCCCGGCTTTTACAGATCGTTGCCGACCTGGAAAACATGACAGACGACTGTTACAACGTAAGTGTTTTACTGCACCGGAGTGTACAAAAAGACCGGCTGTTTACCGGCAAATCAATGAAGGCGCTTGTCCCTTTTACACGCATGGTTGGCAAATTCCTTAAATTTGTGCAGACCCGGCTTGGAAATACGCTTACACCGGAAGAAGCGGAATATGCCGGAAAAATCGAAGATCGTATCAATAAAACCCGGAACAGGCTCCGCAAGTACGGACGGAAGCGTATACAGGCCGGGGAAAATATTGATACCGAACTGCTTTTTATTGATTTTATTCGGCGACTGGAACACCTTGGCGACTATTGTTATCACATATCAAACGCCCTTGCGCATTTGGACGATTAGCGGGGAATATTTTTGGAAACAGATAAATATTCGAACATTGCAGAAACGTATGATTACATGCTTTTTGAAAATACAGAAAGGGAAAGGTTCTTTGTAAAAATATTTGATCAGTACAAGGTAAAATCAATTCTGGATTGCGCATGCGGAACAGGAAAGGATTTGGTTTTTTTTAATTCGTTAAAATATAATGTTACCGGTTCGGATATTTCAGATTCAATGTTATCTATGGCTCAAAAAAGAATAGAAGAAAATGGATTAAATATACCTCTTTTCAAAGCCGACTATCAGTTTCTGGAAAATACATTTTCCGCAAAATTTGATGCAATTGTCTGCCTGAGTAATGCGATAAATGATACAGAAGCTGATGTTGAAAAAGCGCTCAACAGTATGAAAAATATGTTAAATGACCAGGGAATTATAATTTTTGATCAAGGGCAGACAGATATGTCAATGCAAAATCCTCCTTATCATTCCCTGGAAGTTAATAATAAGGATTTTTCACGATTATTTACGATGGATTATAAAATGGATATTATGACAATAAAAATATTTGATTTTATTCATACTGACA
>WRIX01000046.1:0-13149 GCA_009782495.1 Treponema sp. | reverse complement strand
AATTTTTTTTGCAAAAACAATTCTGTCATGGAAAGTTTGTTGTAGTTTCCCATCCATACATTTACGTGAATCGAAGAAATTTTTGCTACAGCTCCTTCTTCCGCGGCTATTGCTTTAACCTGTTCTGCAACTCCCAGCGGCAGAACAGGTTCTTCTTCGGCAAAGTCCAGGGCAATGTCAAAAAGACGGGCAAATTGATCCTTGGCTATGCGTATACCCGGTACTTCCGCCATTGCCCGCTTTTTAATCCTCTTTAAAACAGGATGATCGTTATACACTGCATTGGGATGGAATTCCTGTTTTCCCACGCCGTTTTCAAGCCAAAACACCAGTGCGCCGTTTTCGCCAACTACGCCGTCAACCGGCCATTCCCGGGCAATCAAATCACACCATCCGGCCGGGCGGCCTGTAATGGGAATAACTTTAAGTCCCGCATCGTGTAAATTCCAAAGTGCAGCATAAGCTGCCGCAGAAAGTTTTCCCTCTGTTGTAAGAGTATCGTCTATATCCATCAGTACATAGCGTATAGCAGCTGCTTCAGTACTGCTCATTTCGGTAATTAACTTCATTTAATGGTTTGTCCTTCTGTTTGTTATTGTATAGTACCAGATTGCACAGATCTTCAGCCAGTTCAGCAGCATTTTTTCCTTCGGCACAAATACTGTGGGATGCTGTTTTTTTAAAATCACTCGCACGTCTTTCATGGAGCTGGCGGTGTTTTTCTTTAGATTCCGCCGGTGTTTCTGCTTTAAGGAACGGAGGAAGTTCACCCTGACTGATTATACGCTGCCAGGCAGTTTCGGCGGATACTTCCAAATACACAGTACAGTTTTTTACAGACTCTTTTTTCAGCAAAGCCATTGCGCGGGGATTGTCGATAATACTGCCGCTCAACGATAGTATTGCAGACGAAAAATCTGATGCAAACAGAGCCGTCAGAGCCGCTGTTTCTTCACGTTGAAATAATTCTTCTCCGGCTTTGTAAAGTTCCCTGACGCTTTTGCCTGTTTTTTCTTCAATTAATCGATCCAAATCATAAAAAGGTATTTTAAGAAGCTTTGCCAGTTCCAGGCCTGTGCTGGTTTTGCCTGAATGTTTTGGTCCCAGAAGAATTATTACAGCCATAGCGTTCTTACACGAGTTTATTCGAAACTACGGTTTAAAACCAGAGCGAAAATTTGTATACTTTAGCTGTGAGGTAATTTTGATACTCTACGATCCTGCATTGAATATGAATTTTCAGGATTACGGTATAATGCTCCCCATTGCTCCTGACAGGGGAAAGCAAATCCTGGAATTTATGAACAGCCATTACTATCCGGGTACACGGGGAGCAACTATGCCCTATCCGGGTCCGGCAATGTCCATTGCCGATGCCCTTGAGTTTTTAGGAATCGCGGATCGTACAATAATAACCAGAGCGGATCTGGAGAGGGTTCACAGTAAAGAATTTGTATCCTTGTTATACGATAAACAGAAAAAAGGTCTTGAGGAATCTCTGCTGAATACTTTTGAATTAATTGATGCTCAGGGCAAACCCAACCGCTATGAACCAGCACGCGCAAAAAAGCCGCTATCTGATTTATTCCAAACAATCCTGGCGCAGGTTGGCGGAACTTACCTGGCCTGCCGTCTAGCACTGGCGAACGGGCCGGGATTCTGCTACTTTATGGGCGGCGGAATGCACCATGCCCGTTACGATTCGGGCTCCGGTTTTTGCCTGATTAACGATTCGATCATAGCCATAACAAAATTGCTTTCGGAATCAGTTTTACCCCTTATTTGGATAATCGACCTCGACGTTCATAAAGGAGATGGTTCCGCCGAACTGATTCACTTTGCCCGTGAGCGGGGGGAACTGCAAACTCCGCCAAAGCAAAGTACTCAACCAAAACTGAGTACTCAGCTAAAGCTGAGTGATCCTTCGGGTGAATCCGGCAACAAAAAGCCTTGCGTTCTTACCCTGTCGATCCACATGGCCAAGGGCTGGCCTCTTGATACGGATAGTCTTGCTGCTGCCAAAGAAGGCCGGGCGCCGCTTGTAAGTTCGGACATAGACATTGGAATTGATGCTGGTAAAGAAGAAACGTACACTTCCCGTCTGGCAGAAGGTATCAGTGAACTGGAACGGCTTAGTACGGAGCTTTATCCGTCTAACCCAAAACCGGATCTGGTGCTGGTAGTAGACGGCGCCGATCCCTATGAGCATGATGAACTTCCTTCCAGCATCCTGCTTAAACTTAGCCTGGAACAGTGTCTTTTACGGGACAACTATGTGTACCGTTATGTTATGGATCGCGGAATTCCTTCCGCCTGGATTCAGGCAGGAGGTTACGGCAGCCGCGCATGGGAACCGCCGGCGCATTTTTTACTGAGATTAAAGATCAATTGAGAAAAACTCAAATTTACCGTAGAGAGCTTATTGATATAGTTAATCCGAATAAATAAAGCAAAGGAATGAGCGAGTTCAAGAGTCAGTAATATGAAACTCGAAGTATATAATGTATGGGCAATAGGATACCTAAATATAACTGGTCCAGCAAATGGAGTAAATACAAAATTTCATTTTCGAATAATTTATTAAATGTATCCAATCTTTAAAATAACCCTGAATAACAAGGTTATTGCTTATTGCATAAATTTATGATAGACTCCTGAATTAAGGAGATAATAATGCCGGCAAAAGCATCTGAAAGACGTTCTATTTATAACCAAAGAAAAAAACAGGGTTATTGCCCCCGGTGCGGGAAAAAAAGAAGAAAAAACAGCAGGTACATCTATTGTGATGATTGCCGTTTATTTTTCCGTAATTACCATGATTCAGTTTGTGAAAGATTAAAAGAACAAAGAAGAAATCGTTATGAAGAGCGCAAAGAGCAGGGAAGCTGCCCCCGGTGCGGAAAAAAACTGGGAAAAAGGTATGCAAAAATTATCTGCCCAACCTGCCTGGAAAAACAGTATGAATATAATTATGGGAAAAAAAGAAGTTAGCGTTAAATGTCAATGTTTTTGTCAGCTGCCTAACAGGATCAGCGGCAAAAA
The DNA here is from genome assembly GCA_009782495.1 of Treponema sp. GTDB lineage: Bacteria > Spirochaetota > Spirochaetia > Treponematales > Breznakiellaceae > WRIV01. The sequence goes on along the minus strand of WRIX01000046.1, from coordinate 10,107 downwards.
AGCAATTTAACGCTGCGCTGTTGCATTCAGCCGTCTTGTTCTTTCCAGCGCTTCAACAGCTTCCCGTGAACCGGGATTAAGGCTTACCGATCTTTCATAAGCTGCCATAGCCGGTTCATATTCTCCGGCTGCTTCCCGTACATTTCCAAGCCTAAACCACCAAAGAAATACATTGCTTTCCAGAGTTACCGCAGTAGTGTAGGCAATATCGGCATGAAGAAATTTCCGCTGATTGCGGTAAATTTCACCCATAAAAAAATATGCCGTAGAAGCCCGGTCACCGCGCGGCATGGACGCCGCATAACGCTGCATCATAATAAGAGAATGTTCGTAATCGTTCAGGTAAAAGTATGCTTCTCCCATAGTCTCCACAATACGGAAATCACCGGGATTGACCCGCAGCGCCCTGTCTCCCCAGTTAATCACTTCTGCATAACGCCGTTGCCTGAGCAATGTCCAGGTAAGCACCGTATATGAATCCATGTTGGTATAGTTTCTGTTAAGTTCTTCCACGCAGATACGCACCGCTTCATTGTAATAGATATTTGCTTCTTCAAAACGGTTCCTTGTTTCCAGGTCTCTGCCAATCCTGTAATTTTGTAATGCATCGGAACCGGTCTGCCGTTGTACCGGTTGATTTTGAGGTTGAGTTCGCTGCGGTGCAGGCTGAGTTTGCTGTACCGGCTGAGGCGGGGTTTCTGCAGGTGATTGTGTCTGCGCAGGTGTGGGAAAGGTTTGCGAAGGAACCAGATGCTGTGAAGGCTGAGAGGGCGCTATTTCAGTTTCCTGAGCCAATAACAGCAAAGAAGAACCAATAAATAAGCCCATTAACAAAAACAAGAAAACAATTTTTAATTGCACAATTCGGTGTAAAGTTTTCATCGCAATTCAGTATACTACACAGCAAGCAATTTGTTAATTGCCGCCGCTGCTTTACGGCCTTCACCCATAGCAAGGATCACAGTGGCTGCTCCCAATACTATGTCGCCGCCCGCATATACCCTGTCCAGACTGGTCTTTTGAGTTTCGTCCACAACAATCCGGCCTCTCCTGTCTGCATTAAGGTTTTCTGTCGTCCGGGACAACAGCGGGTTTGGTTCATTGCCCAAAGCGACAATCACCGTATCGCAGTTAAATACATAATTGGAATCTTTTACCGCCACAGGCCGCGGGCGGCCGGAACTATCCTTTTCGCCAAGTTCATATTTTAACAGTTCCATTCCGGTAACCCGGCCTTCTCCGTCTCCCATAAAACGTTCGGGGTTACAGAGATAATTAAACACAATGCCTTCTTCTACGGCATGTTCAACTTCTTCGGCCCTTGCCGGCATTTCTTCCCGTGTCCGCCTGTAAATAACATGGACTTCCCCGGAACCGAGCCGCAAAGCCATTCGTGCCGCATCCATTGCAACATTACCGCCTCCGATAACAACAGTAATATCGGATTTATACATGGGCGTGTCTGCTTTTTCCGTATTATAGGCCTTCATCAAATTTGCCCTGGTAAGGTATTCGTTGGCACTCATCACTCCCACAAGATTTTCGCCCGGACAACCGAGAAACTTGGGCAATCCTGCTCCGGCGCCTATAAATACAGCATCATAATTCTCAAGCATTTCTTTAACGTTTCTGGTACGGCCTGCAAGAAAATTTGTTTCTATGGAAACTCCCATTTTTACAAGGTTTTCTACTTCTGCCTGAACAATGGATTTGGGAAGCCTGAATTCGGGAATACCGTAAACCATCACCCCGCCGGGCTTATGAAAAGCTTCAAAAATGGAAACAGCATGACCCTCCCGGATACAATCCGCCGCTGTAGTTAATCCGGCAGGACCAGAACCGATAATTGCAACACGCTTTCCCGAAGCATTCTTAACAGCAGGTACCGTTACTTTACCGTTATTCCGCTCCCAGTCTGCAACAAAACGCTCAAGCCGTCCAATCGCCACTGCCTTTTCAATATCCTTAAGTATTTTCCCCAGTGTGCATTCTGCCTGGCATTGTTTTTCCTGAGGACAGACACGGCCGCACACGGCTGGGAGAAGATTTGTTTCTTTAATAATATCCGCCGCTGCTTTAAAATCACCTTTCTGGATTTCTGCAATAAACCGCGGAATGGGAACTGCAACAGGACAACCGGCAACACACGGCTGATTTTTACAGCCCAGACAGCGTTCCGCTTCCAGCCGGGCTTGATCTTCACCGTAACCCAGCGCAACTTCATTTACATTTTTGCCGCGGGCAACCGGATCCTGAGCCGGCATTTCCTGCGCAGGAATGGCTGATCGTTCTTTTGCATTTATTCCGGACGACGCTTTCTTTTCCAAAATTGTTTTTAGCAAGGTTTTTGCTTCATCATTAAGTTCTGCTGCGGTTTTGAATTCCATAAATTTACCCTGTTTTCTGTTGTGAATTTTCCATATCAAGGTGACACCGGCGGTGATCCTCATCTTCTCTGACCTTAAAAGCTTTCATGCGGAGCATCATATTGTCAAAGTCAACTTTATGTCCGTCAAATTCCGGGCCATCTACACAGACAAATTTTGTTTCGCCGCCTACCGTAACCCGGCAGCCGCCGCACATTCCGGTACCGTCAATCATTATGGTATTAAGCGAAACCATAACCGGAACATCAAACTCTGCAGTGGTTTTTTCACAAAACCTCATCATAATGGGAGGGCCAATGGCAACAGACATATCCGGTTTGGGAACGGCAGAACAATATTCTTTAAGCGGCTCGGTAACCAGGGCTTTTTTACCATAGGAGCCGTCATCGGTTACAACGGTAAGTTCGTCTGCAATATTCCGCATTTTGTCTTCGAATATTATAAGCTCTTTGGTTCGCGCCCCAATGATCACCGACACACGATTACCGGCGTTTTTCATAGCCTGAACTATGGGAAAAAGCGGCGCTACGCCAATACCGCCCCCTACACAAACCACATGCCCGAATTTATCAATATGAGTAGGATTCCCCAGAGGGCCCAGAATGTTTTCGATATATTCACCTTCGTTTTTCAGGGCAAGTTTGTGGGTCGTAGCTCCCACAGTCTGAAATACAATTACCAGGTTGTCACCTTCCGAATCGGCTATAGTCAGAGGAATTCTTTCTCCCCAATCGGTATCTGCCTGGACTATTATAAATTGTCCGGCTTTTCTTGACCGGGCAATAAGAGGAGCTTCTATCTCCATCCGGAAAACTTCTTCGGAAAGCTGTTTTTTGGCAATAATTTTATTCATTTTCATTTCCCATAAAAAAATTAATAAGCAATAATTGCAGGGAGAGATACATTCTGCCCCTGACCGGAAAATCCCGAAAATTTGCCTACAAGATCCATGATGATACGGTCTTCATCATCTCTGCTTAATCCGGAACCTAAAGGAAACTGCATAACTACAGTCCAGTTCTCGTTTAACGTTAAAGCGACAATCTGGCCTTCATTCCCCCATTTTTCCTGTACCGGTATTCTGGTTATACTATCACGGTTAGTCCAACCGTCATAATAGACAAATTCCATGGTCAACCAAACTTTTACCGGTTCTGTTTTTTCGGGGATTCGGTATTCACCGGCAAAAGCAGAAAGTGCGTTTTCTCCAAAACCGGGAATTCCGGCTGTCCAATAGTTACCGCTTTCCAGTATCATGTTGGAACCGGAAAAGCCTTCTGTTTCAGATACAGGTTCAGGTTCAGAAACGAGAGCCGTAATAATAATTTCTTCAGTTTCTTCGTGGGCAGCAAACCGTTCTACAATCATTTCAGCTGTGCAGGATTCAAAAACGAATAGATAAAAAAACGCTGCCGGAATCAACAACCCCGCCTTGAAGGGACGAGGTGTGTTGTTTTTACTTTCAGCCTGCTTTTTCATGCAGTCAATCCTTATAAACAACGTTACACGGAACACCCATAAAGGGGTGTGCCCCCAATTCTGTACGCCGGGATACAGTGAGCTTTTCCATACCAAGACAGCCGGAAAAAGCCCTGGAACCAAGTTTTTTAAGCGTATCGGGGATATCAATTTCCTTAAGGCTGCGGCAATTGTAAAAAACTCCGTCTTCTATGGTAACCAGGCTCCGCGGTATATTGATGTTTTCCAGCATATAACAATTAAAAAAAGCTCTTCTTCCCAGAGTAATAAGTGTATTGGGAAGGGTAACTTTCTTTAAAAAGGAACAACCCATAAAAGCCCGCTCATCGACATAACCCACTCCCATAGGGATAACCACGGAGTTAATTGAACTTCCGGCAAAAGCACGCTCTCCGATGCGATTAATACCAAGTTTTGGAGGGATTATCACATCCCGGCCGATTCCCCGGTACTTTACCAGCACACGATCTTTAACCACAAAATCTGCTTCGGTAACCTGAGCTCCAAGAAAGAAACCGCCAAGAATTAATATAAAGAAAAACAGCTTCTTCATACTGTAGAACTATACCATAGATAAATACCAAAAACAATGATACTGTTACAATATGCCTCAAAAAACCGACCTGTATACCATACTGAACAGTTATGCCAGAAAGAATGACTCGCCAAAAATAGACATGGAGACCTTTATCACCTTTCTGGAAAAATATGCTAAACGGATCTGCGAGGAAAAACCTGAATGGACCAAATGGACAGAGCAAACAGGAACCAGGGTATGGATGGATGTGAATCACCTTGCTGAAGACGAAAGGGTAGTTATCGAAAACGATGAAACAGGAAATCATGTATATCTTTCCCATTACTTTTTGGAGCAAGTAAAAGAAGCATACCGTAAGCCTGATAATGAATCGGATGTACCTTTTCCTGATGAAATGTCCCTGAATATAGAAATCCCGCAGGAGCAAATAAAATCCCTGGATGTACCCGCTGCCCTCCCCCATTTCCTTGAAAATCCCCAAAAAGAATGGCTGCCAATCATTAAATTTATTTTTCCCGGCGAAGGAGGAATCGCTCTGGTTCCGGCTCCAATGATTCCCAATACCTTGCTGGAGTTTTCCATTCTTAAAATACGGAACTATCTGAATCGCCGCGGGAATAAAGATTTTATTCAGCGTAAGCTTTCTCCCAGGATGGTAAGCAAAGCAGACTACCTGAACGACACGTTCGACAAGATCATGATTCGGCCTGCCGATAGTCTTAACGATATTAAAGCAGGACGGGAAATTTCGTTTTCGTTCTGGGCTCATTTCTGCAGCCTTGTAAAAAGCGACCTTAGCCAAAAAAAAGAACTGCTTTCCGAAGAACTGGCCGCCCTTCAGTCAATTTATATTATTGAAGTATGCAATAATTTTTTTAAAACCAAAGCTGTAAAAACAAAGGAAACAGAACTTGCTTTTAAAAACTTCGAACTGGAAATGGAGAAATCCCCGTATTATTTTTCACGGGAAACCATAGCCGCATTTAAGGATAATAAAGGCATTCCCCTGCTAGGCGTTTACACTCAGGACGGACTTGATGCGTATATCAAAAAACGGGTTTCTGAACCTGTAACTCCCAATGAATTGCCGGATCTTCTTTTCTTCTATACTGAAGATAAACAAGCCTGGTTAATAAAAAAAACCAAACTGCTGCCGCTGTGTGCCCGGCTTCTTACAGAAACACGTCCTGTAATTATTAAGGCAATATCCAGGCGCTGGAAAAAAATGCTTACGGAATACGTCCGTGAGAAAGCTATGGATGACGATCGGGAATTTGAACGGCTTGTTTTATCCAATGTGGAAGAATATGCTCCGATGCTTATGACTCTGCTCATGGATAAAAGGTTATATCTGGTTCACGAAGAAGTACAGGCAAGCAAAAAAGGAATTCAGGAATCTTCGCGGTTTTTTCAAAAAAGCGAACTCTTGCCTCTGCATATACTCCTTCTTATAAAACGTAAACAGCTTTTAAGTGATATTAAACTTCTTATGCCATTTTGGTACACCATGCCGGTAATCAGCAGCATTATTGTCTTTTTTAAAAAATCGGGAAAGAAAAAGAAAAAAATAAATGAAGAAGAAAAAAGCATAAATAAAAAAGAAGCTGAAGACCCATTAAAAGAACTTCGGAAAAGCGCTGCCGAAATAGCTGCAACAATGATTCCTCCGGAAAAGAACATAGACAGTTACCTGAATGAACTTGCATCCCGCTGGGGACTTTTGGTTGACAAGCAGGCAAAAGCAAACCTTGTAGAAGATGTTAATTCATTGGTACGGGACAAGCTTCGTCACTGGCTGCGTATTCATAAAAAAGGGGCAATAAGCACCGATACACTGGACGGTCTGATCAATGCAATCATGAACTCCCAGGGGCTGCTAAAAATAAGCGAACCCAGGATTTTATTTCAATATATTAAACTATATGTGATAAAACTCCTCATTAATCGTACCATTATGTAAAACCGTTCCGGTTATTATGGACAAAGCACAAAACTTGCACTATTGGAGGTAACCGGAACGGCCAAAACCCGCTAAAATTTTACTGTTTCCATTTCCGGTACACTTGTAAATTCCTCCGGAATTGCAACCTCCTCAAAAATGTCTTCAGGAGGAACCATCTCCTCCCCTGAATCCAAAGCAGCATCAGCCATTTCCGAAGTTTCGGAATTATCTGCTTTTCCGTTTTTCTTGAAATCCGGCTTAAATTCTACATGCTCGGCTACAATGGCAATTCTTGAATGGTGTTTCCCGTCCGATCCGTTCCATCGATCCTGTTTAAGACGGCCCACTACCCGGACTCCCCGTCCCTTGCGTCCCAGGTTGTAACAATTTTCCGCAAGCTTTGCCCACGACTCCACGTCAAAAAAGCCTACTTCCTTTTCCAAACCGGAATCCTGTTTAAAGAACCGGTTAGACGCAAGGGTAAAAGTACACAGCGGCGTTCCCTTGGGAGTAGTCCGGTACAAAGGATCCTTTACCAGATTGCCTTCGATTAAAATTGAATTGAGGTTATTCATAACACCTCCGCTATAGAATATCCGGCGACTTTCCAGCAACGCTGGATGTCCAGTACGACTGGACGCGCCATTAGCACAGGAACGTATTTCACAGACGCCCCCTGCGTTTACTAATAAGGCAAAGAGTGTTTTATTGCTTGTATTGGAGGAAAAAAATTTAAAAAAATTACTGAGGATTTTTCGAATCGGAGTAAAATCCGTTTTTCCAGTTAAACCGCGATATTCCCGAAAGCACCGATCCTTCTTCTGCGGCTTTTATAACTTCCTTATATAGTTTCTTTTTTAAAGGGAAAGAACCGTTAAAAGTTCCGCCGGAAAAATCCAGAATAAAACGGCGGAAACCGGCATCCATCAAAAATGGTTTTTTGTCGGTAATACAAAACGGCATATCGGGGATTACAACAGCACTTCCGTCTCCGTTAATAACAGAAAAAGAATCATCCCTGCTGTCAAAAAAATGTTTAAACCCATAAAGGTTATTGCTGGTTTTAATCCGGAACAGAGGCGGCCAGGCAAAAAGCGTTACAAATACCTGCCGTCTTATAAAACCGGGAATTGTTTTTTCAAGATTCTGCCGGTTATTTTCCAAAGGTGTAACAAATGCATGTGCGCCCTGGGATGCAGCAAAAGAGGATGCCCAGGCATTAAAAGTATAAAGCCACGGCCCTGCGATAAACAGCGTTGAAGGTTTCTTTCCTTTTTTTTCCGTTTGTTTTTTTTCATTACTGTCTTTATCCCTAAGTAAAGAAAAATGACCCGGATTATTTAATACATACGAACAATATCCCTGTTCTTTCAGTTGATCCGGCAGTTCCGAAAGAAATTTATCATCTTCTTCCCCGAACCAGGGATTGAGGGCAAGGATTATTTCACCGGGTTTGAAAGGCAGAGTTTTTTCATCAAGTAAGGAACGAACATTCTTCCGGTTTAAAGGAAGAATTACCCCGGCAGGCCGCTGCGATTGCACAACGTACAAGTCTTCAATAGAAGCAACCTGAACAAAAACACCTTCTTTAAGCGGCAATGTTTGTTTTACAGACGGTTTCTCTCCTGCCACAGCAAGTTGTTCCGGTTTTGGCGCCCTGTCCCTGCCGGGCTGCCGTTTAAAAGGACTTAAATCCTTTGGAATAACAGGCGGATAACGTTTAGTCATAGCCTTGGTCTGTATCAAATAAACAGAATCTCCTGCTTCAAAGCCTTCGGGAATAGATACAAAATATCCGCTGCTGCCGGAACTTTCCGCAAGACTTAACTTGTGAGCAAGACGCTGCGAATCGTCGGCCTTATGAAAGCGCAGTGAATCTCCCGCTGAAAGTTTAATGCCGCCATTGGCACAATCAGGTTTAAAACGTTCATCCTGTATTAAACCCTGCCGCCCGGTTCCCTTTGCCTGACTGCCTTTTATCTTTACGATAGTTCCCAGACTAATGCCGGTTCCCCCATCCTGCTCGGGCCTGAAAACGGTGTCAGGCGCCATATCAAAAAAATATTCCGTTTTCGGTCTGGCAAAATCATTACGTAAAATATGCTGCGCTTCTTCCAGAGCACGGCGGCGTTCATCATCACCGCCGCCCAGACTGTCAATCACAATACGGTACGCTGAAACCACCGTCCCCACATACTCCGCGCTCTTCATTCTCCCTTCGATTTTACAGGCCTGTACCCCGGCTTCCGCAAGTTCAGGTATACGGTTTATTAAGGAAAGATCGCAAGGGTTAAAGTAGTAACCGGATTTAATGGGAGAAATCCGCTCTAACCCCGCTTCGTTCGCTGCAGATCCTTCATGTGCATTATACAACCGCCGGCAAGCCTGGGTGCAAAGTCCGCGATTGGCAGACTTTCCTCCCAAATAACTTGAAAAAAGACAAAGTCCTGATGCGCTGGCACAAAGAGCGCCGTGAACAAAAACTTCCAGTTCCATATTGGTTTTTTGCCGTATGCTTTTAATTTCATCCAAAGAAAGTTCCCGTGCCAGCACAACCCGTGAAACCCCATATCTGGAAAGAGCATTAGCACCCCGTGCGGAAGCGATGTTCATTTGGGTAGAAGCATGGATTTTCAACTGCTTAAATTCTTTGGCCATCATAAGGATTCCAAAATCCTGTACAATAATTCCGTCAGGCCCTATTGCGGCAAGGTATTTTAAAAGCTGAAAAACCCGGTCTGCTTCCCGCTGTTCAAATACAGTATTAACCGTTACATAAACCTTGCGGCCCGATCGGTGCAAGGCACGGAGCGCTCCTTCAAACTGGGAATAGGCAAAATTAGCGCTCCGCATCCGGGCGTTAAAGGACTTTAGTCCAAGGTAAACAGCATCAGCCCCTTCCGCAATTGCCGCATCAAGGGCTTCCGGAGTACCGGCCGGAGCGAGAAGTTCAACCTGCCCAAGAACACTTGGTTTTCCTTTCATTTTGATTTAAGCTTACAGTATGAGCAAGGAAATAACCATAACCGGCGGCAATTTCGAGAGTGAAGTTATCAATGCTTCTGTTCCGGTATTGTTGGACTTTTGGGCTTCCTGGTGCGGCCCCTGCAAGATGATAGCTCCCTTTATTGAACAAATTGCCAATGAATACGACGGCAGACTCAAAGTGGGCAAGATCAACGTAGACGAAGAAGGCGAACTGGCAATGAAGCACAACGTTGCCTCTATACCCACTTTGGCGGTCTATAAAAACGGCGAACAACTATTTATTCAAAGCGGCGCCATGCCCAAAAACCAGATAGAAAGCCTGATTCAGCAATACTTGTAACTTGGGCTTTTCATCATATAAGCCCCAATTTCCTGAATCCGTTAAAGATTCCGTTATCCTGAAGCGAAGTAGTTATATCATCTGCGATTGCTTTAAGGTCATCAGTGGCATTTCCCATTGCCACGCCAATTCCGGCGCATTCGATCATTTTACGATCGTTGTCGCTGTCACCAAAGGCGATTGTTTCTGTAAGGGGTATTCTGTGGTACGCTGCTATTTTTTCAAGCGCTAAACCTTTGTGAATTCCAGGGGAGCCTATTTCACCGTTATTGTCGCCGAAATAGGGGATAGAACCATGAAAGATTTCGCATACCTGACCAAAGTTCTGTTTAAGGTCGGCAAAGGATATTGTATCGTTGGCAACATACATCATTTTAACGGTTCCTTCGTATACAGAAGCATCGTGTATGTCTTCAGGGTTTTCCGGCAGCAG
>WRIX01000045.1:8537-18094 GCA_009782495.1 Treponema sp. | reverse complement strand
GTAATGGCATCCCCTACAGCCCCTTCGAGTTTCCAGGCTTTTACTATCATGGCTCCTGCGCTGCAATGGTTAATCCCCAAACCGCGATCCTCCGAACGAACCAGAGACAATTTGTCACGATCGGAAGAGCTAATAGTCAGCATATAATCATTTCCCAGCACTGCATTAAGGGGTATCTTGCCCATATCATGAAGAAGACCGCCGGCAAAGTATTCTTCCCATTGTTTACTGTCCACTCCCCGCTTTTTTGCAATAGCTTTGGCTGCAACTCCTACGCAAAGGGAATGGCGCCAAAACCCTTCCATGTCAAGTCCCGATGTATTCTTGCTCTTTGAGAGGTTTCCGACAATGGAAGAAGATAATGCCAGGTTTTTTACGGTATTAATTCCCAGCATAATAATCGCTCTGACAAGGCTGGTAACCTGCTGACCCAAACCGTAGTAAGCGGAGTTTATCAGTTTAAGTACACGAGCAACCAGCACCGGATCCAGAGAAATAACATGGTTCAAATCCGCAGGGCTTGTCTGGGGATTATTACAGACCTCCAGTACTTTTGCCACCGATGTGGGAAGGCTTGGCATATTTACTATATATTCACCTATTCTTTTTGAAACGTTATCAGCCATCTATTTCTGCCTCTTGTCCATTACATTATTAATCCTGGACATAATACTTTGTACTTTCTGCCGAAGAACTGAAAAAAGATTTGTGTCATTTACGGAACCTGAAAGATTTTCCAGATAAGACAGGGTACCGGCTATTTTTTCCCTGCTAACCGGTTTGGAAGGGAGAGCATTGGGCTTAAGCCCGGCAAGCCCGTCTTTTTGTGAAATTTTGTTTTTAAGTCCTTTTAACAATCCCTCTTTTCCTTTCAATGTATTAATCACATTCTCCATGGAAAGCCGGGCATCACTTTTCTCAAAAGCTTCCAGTTTCCCCTGCGGAAGTGAAGAAGACATATCTTTAAGATAATTCATTAAGCCAAGAATTGCATCCCTGGTAAGCCCTTCTTTTTTTGATTCCGTTCCGTCCTTTAACGCGGGCTTATTTTCGCTGGCCGGAGGAAATTGCGGGAGCGCCCCGTCTGCCGGCAGGTTATCCAGAAAATCTTCCGGTTCGTTTTCAAACAACGGTTCATCTGATTCAGGTTCATCCAACTCCAAATCCGAAGCTTCATCCTGCGGAGTATCTTCCAAACTGTCAAGAAAATCTTCTTCCGGAGAGGAACCTGGCGCAGATTCGTCTGCAAGGTCTGATTGACTGTTGTCAGGCTCGAAGGATTCCGCTTCTTCTTCGCCAAAGACATCTTCATCCATTAAAAAATCTTCCGCTTCTGCTTCGTCAGGCAGAATTTCGTCTGAATCTTCAACAGCGTCTTCGCCGGAAAATTCAGCTGTATCTGGTTCTTCTGTTGTATCTGGTTCTTCAGCTGTGTCTAATTCATCAGACGAATCTTCCCATTCTCCGGGTTTTTCCTCACCTCCGTCTTCCAGAGCAAGTTCCTCTTCTTCCTCATCAATGGGAAGCGCTTCCGGCTCATCTCCTGGAGGATACTGCGGCTGTTGCCGTGGTTGCGGCGGCCACGGTTGTTGCGGTTGCTGGTACTGCGGTGGTGGTTGCCACGGTTGTTGTGGTTGCCGTGGTGGTGGCTGCGGTTGTAGTGGTTGCTGCGGCTGAGGTTGAGGAGGCGGCGGCTGCGGTTGAGGTGGTGGTTGCGGCGGCTGCGGTTCCTGCGGCGGATAATCCTGTTGGGGCTGAGCCGGCGGTTCCTGTTCTTGCGGCGGATAATCCTGCTGGGGTTGATCCGGCGGTTCCTGTTCCTGCGGCGGATAATCCTGCTGGGGTTGATCCGGCGGTTCCTGTTCCTGCGGCGGATAATCCTGCTGGGGTTGAGGGGGCGGATAATCCTGTTGAGGCGGCGGCCCGTGATCTCCGCTCTGACCTTTTTGGGGTTCCTGATACCACGGTTCCGAAAAAGGTTCATTATCCGGTTCAGCCATATTGTCCAAAGACATATCGGGCTGGGTTTCTTCGTCGTAAAGGGGAAGTTCGTCATCAAGGAACAACTCGTCGGTGTCTTCCATTCCGAAATCGGGTTCTTCAATAAAGAGCGCTTCTGTTTCTTCATCAACAAGAGGTGATTTTTCTCCCATCCCCATAAAGAGTGAAATATCGTCTGCTTCGTCTTTTTTTTCTGTAACCGCATCCTGTAAAAGCTTAAGGTTCCTTGCCCACATATCGGTTACATCCGAAGAATACGCTTTAACGGCGCTTTCGTAAAAAGCCAATGAATCGTTCAAATCGGAAAGGTCATCCGGCGTTGCCCGTTTTCCCTGAAGGTTAACCAGTTTATCCGCTGTACGCAGGGCTTTTTCCGTCTCTCCCGCATTCTTGTGAAGTTCGGCTGCGGCAGCCAAAGCTTCGGTATCATTGGGATCTGCCTTGGCCAGCTCTTCAAAAATCTGAATTGCATGAGTGCGGTTTCCCATTTTGGCATACAGGCGGCCCAAAAGCATTTTTGCTTCCCGGTCATTCGGACGCCGTGAAAGGAAAGCCATTATCCTTTCTTCGGCCTTTTTATATTCCTTTCGTTTAAAATGAATATCTGCAAGGTCCAGCTGAAACGCATAGTTGCCCGGATCAACAGTAAGTATTTTTTCAAAGGTCTTTTCCGCTTCGGCGTCATTTCCAATAACGCGCTGAGTTGCTCCAAGAATACGCAGAGCCTGGGTGTTTTCAGGTTCCCATTCCAGAGCAGCCTGAGACTGCTGAAGCGCTTCGGGATACCGCTCCATTTTCAGGTACAGGGCAGCAAGACGATGCCGGACATCAGCGCTGTTGGGAACAAGTTTAATCAGTTTTTCCAGTTCAACAACCGCATCGGCAAAATCACCGGAATCTTCCAGTGCACGTTCAAGATTTACTACCGCTTTTACATATTTGGGATCGGACTCAATTGCCCTGCGGTAATTTGCAACAGCTTCTTTAATCTTGCCCTGATCAGCCTGGACTACACCCATATTGTTCCGGGCTTCCGCATTAAGGGGATCGGAATGAAGGATACGGTTAAAGGTATCCATTGCTTTGGTATGCTGGCCCTGTTTAAAATAAATGATCCCCATGTTGTTCATGGGCTGAAGCCAGCCCGGCTTGCTTCTCTGCGCCGACTTGTATTCGTTTAATGCATCTTCAAAACGGTTATTGGCTTCGAGGGCAACACCGTAATTAAAATGAAGGGTTGGGTTGTTGCGATCCAGGGCAAGGCCTTTACGGAAAGTACTGTAAGCCTTTTCGTATTCGCGAAGCTGATCGTAGATGGTTCCCAAATTATTATATGCATGAACATAATCAGGATTCAGTTCAATAACTTTTGCATAGGCCATAGAAGCGGATTTAAGATTTCCCAGTTGCTTATGAATATTCCCGATATTGTAGTGGAATTCAGCCCTGACAGGATCAATATCGATCGCATCCATCAGAGCGCCAAGCGCATCCTGAAGCTTGTCCTGCCGGCGGTAAATAACCGCCAGGTTGTTCAGCGCTTCTACATCTTTGGGGTTTTCTGCCAAAAGAGTGGTGAATTCATCCACTGCCTCGTCCAGTTTTTCCTGCTTGGCAAGCGTTGTTCCCAAAAGCAAATGGACGGATCTGTCATCCGGAACTTTGGCAAGATATTGTTTTAAAAGCCGTTCCGCTTCTTCGTGATCCCCTACACGGGAAGACCCTTTGGCGCGTTCCAGAATATCCTGAAGATCAAAACTCATTCACCCATCCTGCCTGCGATTACTCTATTGACCTGTTTTTAATGGCCGGGCACTGACTTCTTTTGAAAATTTTCCGGGATGCAAATCCTCCGGTCTTGAACCCGTTCCGTCATAAGCTGCAATTACAAAAAAATACAAAGTTCCGTTTTTTAATCCTTCCAATCTTATTGAAGTCCGGTTTCCCACATTAATGGGAGAAGATCCAAACGATGCATCTTCTCCGTAATAAACACCCCGGGAAGTACCGTAGTAGACAAGATAACCCCGGGCGTTTTCGTCAGGACTTGGCCGCCAGGAAAGATCTACAGCTCCGTCCAAAGGGCGTACCGTAACCAGCGAAGGCGGATAAGGCGGATCGTTCCTGTTATAAACAATCCTCAGTTCTTCCAGATAAGGGCTGGCCGAACAATCCCCGCTGGGATAAAAATCTGCTGCAATCTGAACATAGCGTCCGCGAACGGTGCCTGGCACCATTTGTCCGGGAATTACGGGAATCCAGGGAATTTGACCGAAACGATAGGGTTCTTCTCCCGCCCTGATAAAAAACTGAACCGATGAATTATCGGGAAAGCGGAAATTTCCTTTTCCCGCATAGGTGTTTTTTACCGTCATGGCCTTGCCGCCTGCCGATGCAAAACCAAGCCGTCCGCCGGAAGCCTCGATCTTTAAAACAGTCGATCCCATTTCACCCAGATCAATTGTACGGGTTTCCAGGCGGCCTCCGTTCCGTGAGAATTTGGTCAAATCCGGCAATTGCAGGGCTGTACGGCTTGTCTTTTCCAGGGCAGAGTGACCCGGAGCATTAATCACCTTGTTATAGATCCGGAATTCATCCAGCATCCCGGAAAAACGGTTTCCTAAAACAAACACTCCGTCCCAGTTAATCAGGGGAGTATATACATCTCCCCCTTCCCTGCCGGTGGCGGTGGTATAGCACATATTTTCGATACGGCCGTTGACAAGATACTCCATCAATCCCGTACCGGCGTTATATCGTATTAAATGGTGGCTCCAGCTTCGCGGCAAAATGGGACCTCTGCTTTCGAGAGAAATTGTCAGTCTGTCCGATGTCCCTATTCTGCTCTCAGCCCTTCCCGACAGCCGCAGTCTGTCCGGCGGCGCAAAAAAATTCTGGAAAGTCCAGCGCATTCTGTTCCGCGCAGCTTCGCAAAAGATACGTTGATTTTCCGCCGCTGTCCAGGCGACAACTTGTTCGCCGTTTTCCATAGCATTGGGAAAAAGCCAGAATTCTATGCTGAAATCCCGGACACTTCTGCCCGGCGCAAACAGTGAAGAAGGCCCGGGCCATATCGTTACAGGAGCGCCGGCAGCTTTGTTTTCTCCGGTAAAAAGAGCTGCACCGCGGCCGTATCGAGCCCAGCGTTCATTGACGCCCTGGACTGCCTTTGACACAACCACTCTGTAATTATTCCGGCTGTCGGCAAAACGTTCCGGGACGCCTTCGTCAAAACTTAACGCCAGATCCAGGGCCGATTCCTGAGCCGGAAAATTACGGAACGCCGCATAAAGGGCAAAAAAATCATCCTCAGCATTGGAATCCGGCTGCCTGGCTTCGGTTGGCAAGGCTGACGAAAGTGTAAGCACCGAATTGGGCCTGACTGCGCTGATTTCTTCCATTTGAGTGCGCTTTTCCACCGAACCCCAGCCTTTTGCTGAGCCTAAAATAATGGTATTTTCCGCCGCTTCCAGTATTGGACTGACAAAAAAGAGACAAAAACTATACAATAAAACGGCATAAAGTGCTGGATGTGAATTTTTCATAGTACTACATTATAAGTATCGGAATTTTCGCCAATGAACCTTAAAAAGATTGCAGGAGAAGCTCCCAGGGAACCTGGGGTATACCTGATACGGGATTCCGAAAGCCGCATCATATATGTTGGTAAAGCCCGAATATTGCGAAACCGTCTTACCTCCTACTTTTCCGGCGAAAAAGATATAAAAACCAGAATCCTGCTCCGTAATGCCGCTTCGATTGAAACAATCATCGTTAAGGATGAATACGAGGCGCTGCTTCTGGAAAACACCCTTATCAAACAGCATAGCCCCAAATACAACATCAACCTGAAGGACGGAAAAACGTACCCGGTAATCCGTCTTACGGCAGAACCCTACCCCCGTGTATTCCGCACCCGGCATATTATTGAAGACGGCTCAGCCTACTTCGGGCCATTCCCCAATGTGGGCGCCATGGACGACATGCTGGGAGTAATTGACCGGATTTTTCCTCTGAGGAAGTGCAAACAATTTAAAAAACGGAACTATCCCTGTATGTATTACCATATTGGGCGCTGCACTGCGCCCTGCTGTGAAAAGCCGAAGCCCGAAATCTATGCCATTCAGGTAGACAGAGTGGCCAAGCTGCTCTCCGGGGACACAACGGCTCTTATCTCGGAGCTATCCAGCGAAATGCGGGAAGAAGCCGCATCCCTTCGTTTTGAGCGTGCAGCTCAGCTTCGCAATGCGATTAAGATTATTGAAGGTTTGAATGGTACCAGTGTCGTGGTGGATTTTGACCCGAACGGCCGGGATTATATAGCCTGGGCCATAGAAGGTATGCTGGCTGTATACTCGGTGTTTTCCATGCGTGAAGGCAAGCTTACCGGACGCGAACTGTACCGTACCAGAAGCGCTTCCGGCGAAAGCGAATCGCTGATTACCTTTATTGCCGGTTACTACAACGGCGAACGGCTGCCTCCGGGACAGATCTACCTGCAAAGTTTTGGAAACCAAACAACCGCCAATCATCAGGTAACAGAAAGTACAGAGCAGGCTTTTGACATTGTTTCGCTGGGCAAATGGTTCCGTGAACAATTCAGTCTGGATCCGCAGATCCTCGTTCCGGACGATAAGCACCACAAAGCGGTAATGGCCATGACAAGGCAAAACGCCGAAGAAGAACTCAGGCGGCGGCTCAGGGAACGCGGTGCAGGGCCTGCACTGGACGAACTGAAAAAATGTATGAACCTGAAAAACCGGCCCGAACGCATCGAAGGATTCGACATCGCCCAACTGGACGGAAAACATCCTGTAGCCTCACTTGTCAGTTTTGCCGGCGGCATGCCCGACAAAAAAAATTACCGCCGTTTTAAACTCCGCAGTGTAATCGGGGTTGTGGATGATTTTGCCGCCATGCGGGAAGCGGTGGAACGCCGTTACAGCCGGCTTGTCAGGGAACATTCCGCCGAGGCCGGAACTACAGCAGTAGTCCAAACGAGCCGGGGTTCCCCTCCGGCAAACCGTGAACTGCCCGACCTGATTTTGATTGACGGAGGCATAGGGCAGGTAAATGCCGCCAAGGGTGTTTTGGATGAGCTGGGATTGGATTGTGATGTTGCCGGACTTGCCAAGCGGGAAGAAGAAATCTGGTTCCCCAATGCCAAAGAGCCCCTGGTTTTGGCCCGTAATTCCGAAGCCCTCAAACTGCTTCAGTTTGTACGTGACGAAACTCACCGCTTTGCCACTTCACTCAATCAAAAACTCCGTTCGAAAGATTTGAAATTGTTAACGCTCGAATCTGTTGAAGGGATAGGCCCCAAAAGGGCGGCGGTACTTTTGAATCATTTTAAGAATATCGAATCAATCTCCGCCGCCGAAGCGGAAGACATAGCCCGGGTTTGCGGCTGCGGCCTGGCTGCCGCCCGCGCTGTCCGGGCCGCCGCAGGACTTGCCGTTACAGAACGGAAACACCGCACATTTACTGTAGGTTCCCGAAACAAAACTGCGCTGGCCGGCAAAACAATACCATCCGGCGGCTATACCGCCGGTCTGGCAGCCGATGCGCTTGAAGGCGGAATGGCCGCAGAAAGTGAAGAGAAGTACGAGTAGGGTTACAAACTCTAATTTACCGCTGAGCCTGGCATACAGTGATCTGGCATAGTGCCGGGAAAGATAGATGCGTTCAGCCTTTAGCTGGTATACTCATGTGGAAGCATGGCAAAAACCGCAGAAATAGAACTTAAAGCCCATGTTGGCAACAGTGACGAATGTAAAAAAACACTCGACGGGCTTGCCGGCGAAGGAACGGCTTTTTCCAAAGACGACACATACTGGTTTGCCCCCGCCGTCCTGCATTACTTTTCCGGCCCTCGTGTCAGGCAGGAGACAAAAGAAAACCGCCCCCGGACTCTGGTTACCTGGAAAAACAAGCAAAAACGGGGTGAACTTGAAGTAAATGATGAACATGAACTTGAAGTAACGGACGGAAAGGAATTTGAAGCATTGCTTGTACTGCTGGGCCTGGAAAAACAAACAGTCAAGCATAAACAGGGATGGTCCTGGCATTACGACGGGATTACCATTGAACTCTGCGAGGTAAGCGGTTCGGTAAAGAAAAGCTTTAAAAAGAACAGCTCCGCACGGCAGGGGCGGGTTAAAAACCTGGGATGGTTTTTGGAACTGGAAATTATAACTGATGATGACAGCGAAAAAACCATAGCTCTGGCCAGGGACAGGCTCTTTGCGGTGCTGGAAAAAGCGGGCATCGGGAAAAAAACCATGGAAAGCCGTTATTATGCCGAAATGCTGGCGGAATGACTCTTGCAATGGTTTTCGATAAAATCGTATAATAATTAACAATTTATCAGGTAACACTTTTATTATGGAGGAATCAATGGAAAATCGAAGAGTTTTAAAGGGCATATTGCTCCTTGCGCTCATATTTTGTGTTTTTGCAGGATGCAATAAAGGCAGCGGCGCTGCAGGGGATCAGGTTACGAAAATCAACCTGGCAACCGGCGGAAATACCGGAACCTATTACGCTTTTGGCTCGGCGGCCAGTCAGATACTGACAGAAAAAACCGGTATTACCATAGCTGTCCAGTCAACAGGCGCTTCAAAAGCGAATATTCAGCTTATTGACGCAGGCGATGTTGAGATAGCCATAGTTCAAAACGATGTTATGGATTATGCATGGCGCGGGGTAGACCTTTTTAGCGGAGAAAAAATTACCACGTTTGCCAGCATGGCGGCAATTTATGCCGAAGTATGCCAGGTTGTGGCAAACCCTGCTGCGGGGATTAATACCATTGCAGACCTTAAGGGCAAGAATGTTTCCGTTGGGGACGCAGGAAGCGGAACCGAATTTAACGCCCGGCAGATTCTGGAAGCCTATGGCATTACTTTTGACGATATCGGTAAACAAAACCTCGGTTTCGGGGCTTCGGCGGATGCCCTTAGGGACAACAAGATCGACGCATTTTTCTGCGTTGCAGGCGCCCCCACTCCCGCCATTATAGATTTGGCCACAGGGAAAGACATTGTTATTCTTGAAGTTGATGATACATATGCCGCACAGCTGATCCGGAATTATCCTTTCTACACTCAGTTCCCCATTCCCGGCGGAAGCTACCGTGGCCAAAACGCCGCAGTAAAAACTGTAGCAGTAAAAGCAACCTTTATTGTAAGTTCCGATCTTCCGGAGGATGTTGTATACAAGCTGACCAAGGCTTTCTTTGAAAGCAAGGCAGAAATTGAAGCCGCCCACGTTAAAGGCAAGGAAATTTCCACCTCCTATGCAGTAGAAGGGATTTCTGTTCCTTTCCATCCCGGAGCTGTAAAATACTTTAAAGAAATCGGCGCAATGTAAGAACCACGGCGTTCATGTTATATGAAACCCCGATGGTGGTACGGAATTGCAATGAATCTGGTATTGGCCGTCCTGGTAATTTCCGGGACGGCGTTTTATACCATTTATTCGCGGAACAAAAATCAATTTTTGGAAATTATGGACACCAATTCCGGCAAGCTTTACGGAAAGTGGCCCATAAAGGA
>WRIX01000045.1:0-8136 GCA_009782495.1 Treponema sp. | reverse complement strand
AAAACCTTTGCGGAAAAAATGCACATATTACGGTACGTTATCACGGAGGAAGGAAATAATGAGCGAGCGAGAAAACCAAGAGCATGTTTTAACAGAACAGGAAACAGAAGATCTTCTTGCTCAATTTGACCGTGAGTCCAATGTACGCCGGTTTACCGGAATTCCCGATATTCTTGTTAAAGGATTGCTCCTTCTGTTTGCCGCTTATGTTTTTTGGGTAACGCTTATCGGCAATCTGCCTGAACAGGTAAGGCGCAGTATTTTTTTGGGAATGCTGATTTTTACCGGTTATATGCTTTACCCTATCCGCAAGGGAATGACTAAACGGAAAAATTATATTCCCTGGTACGATTTTGTCCTGGGTATACTTGGAGCAATTGCATTTTTTTACTATGTGGTAAACTTTGACGCTATCATTCAACGGGCTGCCAGATTGCGGCCGCTGGATGTTTATATGGGCATTATGGGTATCATCATCCTGGCCGAGCTTTGCCGGCGTGTCGTAGGTCTTCCCATTCTGGTGGTAGCAACAGGGTTCATCACCTACGCCCTGGCATCGGGATTTTCCATCCGGCGGGTGGTACATCAGCTTTTCTATACTACAGACGGAATCATCGGTACGCCCATCGGGGTTTGCTCAACCTTTATTGTCCTTTTTATCTTTTTAGCTTCTTTCCTTGAAAAATCGGGAATTGCCAATTTCTTTATAGACCTTGCAAATTCCGTTGCAGGTTTTACCGCCGGAGGACCTGCCAAAGTTGCGGTAATTGCCAGCGCTCTTTTTGGAATGATCTCGGGCAGTTCGGTAGCCAACACCGTTGGGTCCGGCAGCGTTACCATCCCGACCATGAAGAGAACCGGATACAGGGGTGAGTTCGCTGCTGCGGTTGAAGCTTCCGCATCGACCGGCGGACAAATTATGCCGCCCATTATGGGAGCTGCAGCCTTTCTTATGGCGGAATTAACAGGTTATGCATACACAACAATTGTTGTGGCGGCCATTTTTCCGGCTGTACTGTACTTTACCGGCATTTTTCTTATGGTTCACTTTGAAGCAAAGAAGCTTGGTTTAAGAGGGCTGTCCAAAGAAGAAATCCCCCATTTGGGGAAACTTATTATAACAAAAGGATATCTTTTTCTGCCGATTGTGATGCTGATAGTGTTGATGAACTTTGGCTTTACCCCGGCCTACGCTGCATGTTTTGCCATAGCTTCGACTTTTGTTGTAAGTTTTTTAAGTAAAGAAACCCGTTTTACCCCGGCAAGGCTGGCAGATGCTTTTATCGGCGGTTCCCGTAACACCATTGGCGTTGCCATAGCCTGTGCAGTCGCCGGCATCATAGTAGGCATTGTTTCTCTAACCGGGATCGGCCAGTTGCTTATCGGCAAGCTGATTAACATGGTTAATTTGCCAATTTTTGTTGCTACCGGAACAAGCCTTATCCTTGCGCTCTTTTTTACCATGCTTACCTGTCTTATTCTGGGCATGGGCGTTCCGACAACTGCAAACTATGTGATCATGGCGACCATTGCCGCCCCAATGATTTTACGCACATCGGCAGATCTTGGATTCGTAGTACCGATACTTGCAGCTCATATGTTTGTTTTCTACTTTGGAATTGTTGCGGATATTACTCCCCCGGTTGCTCTGGCGGCTTATGCCGGTGCAGCCATTGCCAAATCCAATCCCATTAAAAGCGGCATTACGGCAACCCGCCTTGCCATTACTGCATTTATCATCCCCTATATGTTTATCTTTAACCCGGCCATGCTCCTTATTGATGCAACAGCCATTACGTTTATCCAGATTATTTTCAGCTCTCTCCTTGGCATGTGGAGCCTTGCCGCAGGGCTGGAAGGTTTTATGCTGCAAAAAGTTACCCTTCCCTGGCGGCTCATTGCCATTGCCGGCGGCCTCATGCTTATCAACCCGGGCCATGCGAGCGATATTATCGGCCTTGGTTTTATTGCGGCAGTAATTGTGATGCAGGTAATCGGGAGAAAAAAGCAGCTGCTGAATTAAAAGTATAGTGGTTACTCAGTAATCGTATATACCCTAAAGCCAATATCCGGGGTTTGGCCGCCTGGCCCGGTGTCTTCTTTTATTTTTTTCCCTGCACGGCGTATGCGTTCTTTGCCGATTTCGCTGATAGTTTTGTATCCCAGTCTGGCCGCCTCGCTGCCAGGGGCACAGGCCTCGCTTATTTGAACCATAATAAATTGCCGCATTCCGCCGTCTTCGGCATTAACCTGCATAACTGCATGAGCAGTCGTGGCAGAGCCGGAGAAGAAGTCCAGAACAATATCGCTGCCTGCTGTTGTAACACGCACCAAAAAAGCAATCAGGGTTTCCGGCTTTGGGTTGGTAAATACTTTTTTATCGTTAAACAGGCTATAAAGCTTCTCTGTTGTAGCTTTTGTTGCGTACAGGCCCAAAGAAGTAACAAGCTGCTGTTTATTTTTATATTCACGGAGGAATTCTTTTCGTACAGGATATTGCGTGTTGTTTTTCGGAAACAGTATCCGCTTTTCTTCTATCCAGCGATTGATTTTCTCCTGGGTATACGGTGTTTCAATAACAAAAACCCGGCCCGTATCCGGATCTTTTAATTCTCTTTTAGGGAGTCCTTGTCCTATCCGCTGTAAATACTGCCGCTTCCAAAGACCGCGGGGATCATTGTCAGGGTTAGAAAACCCGTTGTTTTTATCGCGATCAATGCCCAAAAATTTAAATAAAGAGCTGTCTTTTGCATAAACAAGAACATACTCATGATTACATACGATCATATTTTGTGTTGCCATACCCTGAGCGGCTTTTTTTGTATTCCAGTTTAAACAGGCGACAAAATGAGCCTCTCCAAATACTTCATTGCATATTTTTCTTAAATTAACCGCTTCGTTATCGTCAATACTGATAAATACGGCGCCGTCATCGCGCAATAAATCACGGGCAAGCATTAAACGGGGATACATCATGGAATACCAGGCAGAATGATGAAGCAAACTATCATTGTATACGAATTTATTTCCGGTATTATAGGGCGGGTCTATATATATCATCTTTATTTTTGCGCTGTAATTTTCTTTTAGCAGCTTCAGCGCTTTGAGGTTCTCTCCTTCTATATAAACATTTTGAGTGGTCTCCCAATCAACGCTTTCTTCTTTGCAGGGAACCAGGGTTTTCTTATCAGATTTATACCGTTCTTTCTTATCATCCGGCAATTCTTTGCCGTTTTCGCGGATAGTTCCGGGTTTAAGCAAACCTGCATTAAGACTGCCGCAGCGTATTCCCAGCTCAACCGCTTCTTTTAAGGAGAGCCCTTCGTTTACAGCTGCCGCCAGACCTCCTGTAAAAGCATCCCCGCAGCCTGTGGTATTAATCAACGTTACAATTTCCACAGGAGCTTCGGAAAAAGTATTGCCATCCGTATACCATACCGGACGTTTTCCCCGGGAAAGAACTATCTTTGTACCGTATTTTTCAGCCAGCTCCAAAGCAAGAGAAGCAACATTTTCCTTTACCCCTTCCTCATCTCCTGACAGTTCACCGGGGCTTTTATAATCCGGCGGGGTTTTGCCCAATTCACGGGCATACTGTTCCAGTTCTGTAGTAAAGGTATCTATAAATTCAAAAAGGTTTGGCTTAATCACATCGGGACTGAAAGGAAGGCTCTGCTTTAGATCGTTCCCCCGAATATCCAGAACAATGCGCTTTCTATGTTCCCGGGCCAAACGAACCATTTCCGGTATCAATGTATTGCTGAAACCGCGGGCTTTCGTGCCGCTAATAATCACCGTTCCAACGGACGGAAGAAGTTCGGTATAAGCGGAAAGGAGCCGGCCCTCTGTACCGGCGGCAACCGGCTCTCCTTCCTCCACAAGTTCTGTTACAGTTTGAGCTTCTCCTCCGTCAATAATCGTATAGCAAAAACGGATTGCACTGTCGCTTTCTACCCAATGTACATTTATATTATCCCGCTTGCAGAGATCCAAAAAGACAGGACGAAATACGCCGCCAAGCTGTGTTAAATACACAACTTCTTTTCCCAACTGGGAAAGTACTCTGGCAGCATTTAAACCCTTTCCGGCTGCATCAAATCTGTGAGCGGCGGTACGGTTTACTTCGCCGGAAATTACCCGGTTAAAACAAAGGGTTTTTTGCAATGTAGGATTCATGTTGACCGAAAGCAGCCGTCCGCAGGATTCATTCATAATTCTACTGTACAATAAGCTTAATGGTGGTACAATATTAATATGGAAGAGCCAATTGCCTGCTGCCGGCCCAGTTGGGACGAATATTTTATGGAAGTCTGCGAAGCGATTTCCAAAAGGGCAACATGCGACCGGGGCCGGTCAGGCTGCGTAATAGCCAAAAACAACCAAATCCTTGTTACCGGTTACGTAGGCTCTCCGGCAGGGCTTCCCCATTGCGATGAGGCGGGACACCAGCTTAAGCAAATGGTTCACGAAGACGGAAATGTTACAACCCACTGCGTCAGAACCGTTCATGCAGAGCAAAATGCACTCTGCCAGGCCGCAAAACGCGGCATCGCCATAGAAGGCGCCACCCTCTACTGCCGCATGACACCATGCAGAACCTGCGCCATGCTGATCATCAACTGCGGAATTGTCCGGGTTGTCTGCCAGCGGCGCTACCACGATGCCGCCGATTCGGAAGACATGTTTTCCAAAGCGGGAATCAAACTGGAATACGTAATTGACGAAGTACAGAAATACTGATTTCTGTGAAATTATGTAAGAAAGCAGGTGTTTATTACCGATATTTTAGTTTAGGAGTATAAATAAATGGCAAACATTACAGGCGAAAAGAAAAAGATTCTTTTGGTGGATGATGATGAAATTCATCTAACAACAGCTGAATTGTTTTTAAAAGATGAATATGAAATTCATAAAACACAATCGGGAGCCGAAGCTCTGGAATTTCTGCAAAACAATAAGCCTGCTCCCAAATTAATAATGCTGGATGTAATGATGCCGAATATGAACGGCTGGGAAGTCTTTAAAAAGATAAGGGCAATAGATTTTTTAAAAAATATTCCAATAGTGTTTTTAACATCAGAAGATGATGAAGAGGATAAAAAACGAGCGCAAAAATTGGGAGCCGCTGATTATATTATAAAACCATTTAATTTTACTGATTTAAAGAGAAGAATAAAGGACGTAATTACAAAAACCAAATGAAAGATGCGCGAACAGCGGCAGCTGCCAGACGTACATTGCATCCTAAAGAGTCATGCGGTACTTAAGGTATATTTCTTCCAACGTTTTTTGAGGGCCCGGGTTATTCAGCCGTTTACGGATAATAGCGGCCTCCTTTCTGTCCATATAAAAATCATGTAAATACCGCGGATCCGAATTGTTAATTACGGTATAAGCGGGGGAACTTCCCAGGTAGGATCGGATTTCGTCATAATCGGCTGCGGGAATACTGAACTTTTTTAATCTGGAGCGTACAGAGACAATTTCTTCGTAAGAAAGGCCAAAAAGGAATTCATCCAATGCCCATTTGGTTTCTTCATTGGATATCTGGTTCAGCAAAAAATCTTTCCAGTCTTCCTGTAAATCAATAGAAATGCGGATTAGCTCACTGGTTCCGTCCATGGTTCCAAAACTTGGAGGCGAATCATTACGGACTGTCCAAAGGGCTTTTAAAAAAGGAAAATGCTGAATCATTGCAGGCTCAGCCCCGGAATCCCACAGGGAAACAAGTTCATCCGCCAGGCGGAATTTTATTTCCTCCGGAACAGAAGAATCATCAAGACAGGAAAAATACACATCTTCCGCCATAATGGTGAACATAATGGAAAAGAGGATACTTCTGATATCTTCGTAGAGCTGCGTATCCGGACTAAGCAGTTTATTGAGCAAAGAAAAACTGTGAAACTTTGTTACCAAAAAGCTCCGCACAGCCTGTATACGGGCAGGTATGCGGAGCAAATGAGAAGAAGGTGCAAGCCCTGCCAGAGATTTAATTAACTGTTTTTCATCCCGAACATAGCCTCTTAAGATCTGGCTTTCTCTTATGGACGGGTAGAGTGAAATGGCCTCTCCAAAGACCTTTAGGCAATTAAGCCGCTGGCCGACCAGTTCCGCCTCATTGGTATCGGGATGTTCCGCCCCTAGCAAGTTCAGGGCTTCTTCTATCAGGGACAATTCATGTTCGGTCAGAAACAACGTCCCCTTGCTGATTACGCCGCCTGACGCGGCTAAACAAGGCATAATAATATAAATATACTATAAATCTTGCTAAAATTCCAGTTTTTGTGTAAAATAAGATTTTAGCGCTACAACGTGCTAAATCTATGAATTAACGCTGCTTGACGCAGCGCTAATATTTGTTAGCGCGCGCTACTCGACCTAAAGGTCTCGTGCTATTCATGGGTATTGGGGCTTTTATTAAGCGCTACGCTGTGCCACAATTGGTGAGTTAACACGGCTACACGCCGTGCAATTATTTAGCGGGGGGTGCACCGGTTTCGACTGGTACGATTCGGGGTACAGGCTGCAGGTGGAGCGCCCATCTCCTGATTGGGCAAAATATTAACTGCCAATAACGACAGTTACGAATACGCCTTAGCTGCGTAATCGCGTGGAACCGTTCCGCCGCTCTGAGGAACGGCTTCCGCGTCGCAATCAGAGCTGGCCCGTCCGCCGCTTCCGGAGACGGCCGGGTAAGATTTTCCGGAATACGGAAAGGCCGCGCGCTGTCTAGCCAAGCCTTTCCCGACAATCCAATAGGCGGCTAAACCTGTAGACGCCTGTGTTTCGCGTATTAGGACGCGGGTTCAATTCCCGCCACCTCCAGGTAAATGAGGAAAAAGTTGGTTTTTATTGGCTAGAAAAGAGGGGAAAATTGAAAGGAGGGGATTATACTTACAGACAGGTATTTAATCCTTACGCGGAAATCGTACTATAAATTGTTCTCCATCGACATCATTTTCCAGTTCCATGTCCGGCTGATTTGCAAGTGCGCGGCGTAAACCTGAACCCAAACCGCTATAAGGCAGGGTTCGGCTTGCAAATAAGGTAATTTGATTATTCCGAATAACCGGGTTACCGTATTTTATCTCTTCTACTGTCAAGCTGTTGGGGAGCTTTCCGGGGCTTATTATTTCAATCCGGTTATCAAAAACAAGCAGACGAACAGGTGCATTTTTAAAGTAATCACGGTGAATAAGAGCATTCTGCAAGACTTCTTCCAGTGCAATAATAGAAACCTCAGGTACGCCATGAGAATTAAACCCTTGCCCGTTTTGCAGGTATTTTATACAGCTTTTTACATACATCATTCCCTGTTTAAAAAGTTCAGGAATGGTTCCCGTTAAATCTTCAGGTTTGCTCCGGTAATTATTACTGCCGATTTCATTTCCTGCAAACATAACAGCTTTTATAGTAAAAGCCGGACGCAAGGACTGCGGCTCATTGCCAAAAAACAAAAGACCAGCCAAGGTTAAATGATTATTCCGCATAACTTTCTTGGCAGTCAGCGCTTCTTCCAAAGACAATCCTTTATTTTCATAAGACATTCCAAATTCATTTAAAAAATATTCCGAAAAACGCAACTTATCCAGATTTTTTATATTAGTATCGAATATTTCAGATTCATCAGCAAGCAAATTCCGGCTTCCCAATAAGCGGGCAATTTCATCATTTGACGTTACCTTTCTCTTATCAGATCCGTTTTTTACGTAAATTGTCCCATTTGAATCTTTATATGGCTTGGAAATTCCTTCTTCTATACTGACAATAATTATGTGATTATCTTTTACAGAAACTGTTTCGGTTATAAGATAAACCGGTGGATAAACTTTTTGAGACGCGATATTTACTAATTGTTGATTTATTTCCTGTATTTCAACAAAAGAAAGTCCGTGTAAATCCCCTGTTTTATCATTTACACCAAAAATAATTTTTCCGCCCCGGGAATTAGAAAAGGCAATTAATTCATTTGCAAGACTGTTGGGATGCGGAAGGCGTTCCTTAAACTGAACCGTACTGGACTCACCGCGATTAATGAGTTGTAGAAGTTCCTGTTCATTCATAGGACTGCCCCGCACAACAAATTTTTCTCTACTTGTTAATAATACTCTCTATTAGGTACACTATCAATCCCCC
>WRIX01000044.1:5783-18231 GCA_009782495.1 Treponema sp. | reverse complement strand
AATCCCTTTGCCCTGGAACGAACCCTGACAGTGGGCATTGTATCCGGTCTTGGCCGGCCCATTCAGATATCCCGGCAGAACATAGTCAGAAACATGATTCAAACAGACGCTTCGATCAACCCGGGAAATTCCGGCGGTCCTTTGCTTGACTCCCAGGGCCGTATGATTGGAATTAATACAATGATCTATTCACCTTCCGGCGGCTCTGTGGGCATAGGCTTTGCCGTTCCGGTAAACACAGCCAAGCGGGTTGTTGCAGAACTGATAGAAAGCGGTAAAGTCCGCCGCGGCTGGATAGACGCTACCGTAGTCCAGCTTTTCCCGGCGCTTGTTCAGTACGCAAAACTACCGATAAGCGAAGGCCTGCTTATCTCAAGAATTAAACGCAATGGCTTTGCCGAAAAAGCAGGAATACGCCAGGGTTCCGAGCCAGTACGTTACGGTTCCAGCGTTATTTATCTTGGCGGCGATGTACTGGTTATGGTCAACAATATAAAAGTGGCCACATTGGCGGATCTGTATTCATCGCTGGAAAACAACAGACCGGGCGATCAGGTTGATATTGAAGTGATTCGGGACGGCAAACCGGTAAAGTTAAAAATTACCTTGGCAGACCGGGAAGAAGTGCTTAACCAGTAAGCGGATAAAGCTAATACATTATCCCCAGTCCGACACCAAAAAAAACACCGGCGTCTTTTGCGTCAGGCAGCAGCCAAAAACCGCCATTCAGGAAAACAATAAAACTGGATGGAGAAAAGCTAAACTCCAAAGCCGATACCAAAGGACCGGAGCAATGAGCGTCTGCATCATAATCCCAGCGAAGAGAAAAACCTGCAGTAATGCTTTCATAGTTAAAAAGCACGCCTCCTTCCAGTCCCAGACGGGGGATCGGGGCATCAGGATATCCTTTTTCGGAAGCCCAAAGAACAAGAGGGCTTAAAAGCGCATCAAAAGAATATGAACCTGTACCGGCGGCTCCCTGTAAAAATCTGTACAGGAGCGGCACCCGAAGACCAGCCCCTGTTCCCATTCCAAAAGCAGTATACGGACCGGTTGAGGCCCAACCGTATGATAATTCTGCCGCCATACCAAAAGAATCAAAAAAGCCTGTACTTCCTGTTTTTGTGTTGTGCGGCCGGAAAAAAACCCGTTTTAACGAAGCGCCTGCTCCCAAATCGTAATCACCGGAAAAAACCGGCATTGCATTAAAAGCAACAGTCGCCTCCAGATTATCCAGAAATGAAAAGCGGAGACCTATCGCAAAGGGCAGACTTTTCCAGGCTCCCTGCTGCAGCGGTTTACCCGCAATAAGTGATCCGTCAATCTGATATGAAAAAGCAGGAAGCGCTTCGGGGGATGGAACCAGAAGAAGCCCTGCAACTGAAGAAGCGGTGGTAAGCGGCCGCATTACCAGAGAACTGTCAGCCTGTACGGAAAGTTCTGCGCTTTGCTTTTCCGTTTCGTTGTCTTTCCAGACGCTGATTCTAAGGGTATAATGCCCGTCATTAACAATCTCGCCGCCGGTATTTCTTCCGTCCCACAGTGCTTGCTGCTGCCAGGCAGTAAAAGGGCTCAACGCCCTGGAATAGATCAATATCCCTTTTTCATTAAATACTTCCAAAAGACCAGCGCCGGGAGCGTTTACCGAAAAATTAATTTCCGCATTCCCCGATATTCCCGAATCACGGGGGTTAAAGCGCTTTTTCCGCAGCGCCGCATTTGTCATAACAAAGACAGCTGGTTTAAGTACAAGGCTGAGTTTTTGCACACTGCCTTCTTCAACAAGAATCCGTGTACTTATCTTTTCCCAGCCAAAAGCTTCTGCGGAAATCGTACGCCACCCGGCAGGCAGACTCAGGCTATGTTCATAAAGAGGCGTTGTTACATAGCCGGGTAAAGGAATGCGGGCGCCATCAATAAAAATCCGGGGATTAAATTCAAGAGAAGGCGGTGATTCCGGATCCTTGCTGAGTTCCAGCAATACCTGTCCTTTTGCTTCCTCAAGATCGACCGATATTTCAATCCTGCTGCCTCTGCGAATCACCACACTAAAACGGCGATCTATGTAACCTTCCCTGTTAATCCGGATATTATATTCGCCATTGCGCATGGAAGAATTATTGTACGGTGTAAGACCCCTTTCAACACCGTCAATAAAAACCTTTGCGCCGGAAGGTACACTGTCTATAAATAACCCTGAACCGGGCACTTCTTCATATCTGTCGGCGGCAAAGCCAAAAAAAACCAAGTGCAGTAAAAACAAAAGAAGGAAACCGCAGCGTTTCATTGGTTAACGCTTCCCATTGCATGATCTGCTTTAAGCTTTCGCATTTCAAAGAGGATCATAAGCCCTGTTGTAATAAAGGCAAAAGCGTCAGCCACAGGCGGAGCTGTTACTACACCCCACAGTCCCCAGATTCTTCCAAAAATCAGAAGACAGGGAATAAGTGCAAGAACCTGGCGAAGCATGGAAAGAAAGATCGATATTTTAGGCCTGCCGGTAACCACAAAAAAATTGGTAGCCACTATGGTAAAGCCATTTAACGGCATTGCTATCATGATCACCCTTAAAGCAACCGGAGCAAAAGTTAAAAGGGTTGGGCTTCCGTCTGGAGTAAAGATCCGAATAAGAGAATTTGATAACAACTGAGCCAGAGAAAAACCCAAAAGGCATATAGTTGTGGCGCCGGTAATTGCCAGGAGGAAAGTTTTCCGCACACGGTCGAATTTTTTGGCTCCATAGTTAAAACCAAGGATTGGCTGAGCGCCCTGATTTATTCCGAAAACAGGCATGAAAAAAAGCATTGATATGGACATGGTTATATTAAGTCCCGAAAGCGCTATATCTCCTCCCCCTTCGCCAAGCGTTGCCGCTCCATACCAGCCAAGACTCATATTTACAAGAAACTGTACTGTAGACATGGCAAATTGAAGGAGAAATTGAGAACAGCCAAAACTCATTATGTCCAGCATAATACGGAATGAAGGACGGAAGTCGCGAAGATTTAACCGAACTACGGCTTTTTTGCTGTTTACAAAATAAAGTATCCATACGGCGGAAAGAAACTGTGAAATGATTGTTGCCCAGGCAGCCCCTTCAACTCCCCAGCCAAAGATAATGATAAACAGCGGATCGAGGATCATGTTCGTTCCTGCGCCCAATATCATACCGATCATGGTAATCAGGGGAAAACCCTGAGCGCGTGTACAATGGGAAAAACCAAATCCCAGCATGAAAAAGAACTGGCCGTAAAGTATTATTTTGTAGTAACGGCGGGCATAGTCCAGAGTACTGCTTCCCACTTTGGATCCCAAACGAGCAAGAATTTGATCAAGAAGAACCAATTCCACAGTCATGATAACCAATGCCGAAATGACAAGAAGAAAAAAGCAGTGGTTCAGGGCATTTTCTGCATCTTCTTTCCGGCGCTGTCCCAAACGCATGGAAATTAAGTTTGCCGATCCAATTCCAAAAAGCATGGAAAAAGCCATAGTTATTGTCATCAGGGGCAAAACAAGAGAAAGCCCGCCCAGGGCCAGTTCATTAACCCCGCGGCCTACCCAGACACGGTCAACCACATTGTACAGAGCATTTACCAGCATCCCTGTAATAGCAGGAAGAGAGAATTGCAGTAAAAGTTTACTAACAGGTTCTGTTCCCAACCGGCTTGCGGCGTTGACCTTTTCTGTCATACATCAAGTATAGCCAAAAGAAAGTTTCTGTTACAGTATTACTCTTTTCTTTTTAAAATCCGGGAGCAGTGTTTCCGGTTCTTCCGACAGAACCCGGACAAGGAGAGATGATCCTTCGTCCAAAACCGCATTAACAAGTTCCGCTTCGCTTGCACAAAAATTCGACAGTACCCATTGTGCAATACGGCCGTCCCCGCCGTCATGCATACCTTTTACCGGAGGGCCGCCTTCGCCGGGCAAACGTCCCGGAGGACGGCCTATGCCAACCCTAAGTCTCCAAAAATCAGCAGTGCCCAGAGTGTCTTTCATCGACCTAAGGCCGTTGTGCCCCCCCAGTCCTCCGCCAAACTTCAGAGAAAGGTATCCTAAAGGCAATTCCAGTTCGTCATGGACAGCAATAATGCCGGCGGGCAGCAAGGAGTGGAACGAAACGGCGGCCTTAACCGAAACACCGGAAAGGTTCATATAGGTTTCGGGAATAAGAAAATACTTACCGTTTCCTTCCATGTTTAAGGATGCAAAACGGCCTTTGAATTTTTTTTTCCATGCAAGATCGTTATAAAAGGGAAGTTTCTCTGCCAAAAGCCGGCCTGCATTATGACGGTTGCGGAGATATTCGGCGCCGGGGTTTCCCAAAAAAACAGCCAGGGAAATCATCGGATTACAAGATTATCCATGTAGTGCTGCAAAGTGTACTTAATAAAACGGTGAAGAATAAGCGTATGATCCGGACTCATCCTGGGAACATTAAATAAAAAAATACACACATTATCATCGCGCTTGCCAATAAGAATCGCATCGGTCAGAATCAGTCCGCCGCGGAGTTTAAGCTGCATTTCCTTGATCTTTGAATTCGGCGGCAGGTCGTCAAATTTATCAAACTTTGCGGCAATTCCGGCAGCACTGATATCAAGTATCTTGCCGTAATAAATACCGCCGGAGCCTTTTACATTAACCGTAGCGTTAATATCATCAGCGCAAAAAGCCCGTATATATTTACGCTTTCCCCTGGCTTCGTTAGCTTCCAGAGCACTAATCATAATCTTGGTGCTTTCTCTGATACCAAGCTTAAGCTGAATATATCCGCAGGGTACAGCTATTTCCATTAAATATTTCTGCATAAGGGCTTTATCGGTATTATAGGAAAGAATCCCAACCCGGCAATTTTTGGTTTTGGGGTTTTCCATAATACCCTTTATATAAACTTCCCATTCCATTTCGCCCATACCATCATCAATGTTTATAAATATAATTGAATCGGGAAATTTTTCCAGCAGCTTTAAAGCCCGTTTGTGATCACGGAGTGTATAGGATTCAAACCCGGCCATTATAAGGAGATCCATGAGTTCATCCCTTATAACACTATGAGGATAAAGTATGAATATCTTTTTACCGGAATCGCTTTGATCCATAGCCTTATTCTAGCATAATACAATAAAATTACAATACAATGTAAGTATGTACGAAAGTTCGCACGGCTCCTCTGCGGAAGAATCGTTTAAACGGCTCTACAACATTGTAGAAAAACTCCGCGGAGAGGGCGGTTGTCCCTGGGATCGGGAACAAAGTCCAAAAACACTCAGAGGCAGCCTGATAGAAGAAACCTACGAATGTATCGAAGCCATAGATGAAGAAAATCCGGTCCATATCCGTGAGGAACTGGGGGATCTGTTTCTTTTGGTTACAATGATTTCCTATATTCACCAGCAGGAAAATACTTTTACCGTTTCCGATGTTTTAAATGATGTTTCCGAAAAATTAATCCGGCGCCATCCTCATGTATTCGGAGAACTCCGGAAGAAAAACGAAAAAGGCGATCTCTCTTCCGGGGAAGTGCTGGACAACTGGGCGCGGATCAAAGTAGAACAGGAAGGCCGGAAACCCAAAAACTCGATTCTGGACGAAATTTCCGGCGCCTTACCGCCCCTGGATCGGGCCTTCCAATTGCAGAAAAAAGCTGCCAAACAAGGTTTTGACTGGCCTGATATTGAAGGGGTGCTGGATAAATTACGGGAAGAATTGGCCGAAGTAGAAGCGGCAGTTTCACAATCATCAGCCCCCGAATTAACAGCGCCAGGGCCGGAAAACACCGGAAAATCCGCACTGGAAGAAGAACTGGGCGATCTTCTTTTTTCTGCGGTTAATCTTTGCCGTTTCCTTAAAATTGAACCATCGCTGGCGCTTCAGAGAACCAACATTAAATTTATTAAACGCTTTAGCCATGTAGAAAAAAAGATGAAAGAATGCGGAAAACCTATGGAAACGGCACATCTGGATGTTATGGATCAATTCTGGAATGAAGCGAAGACTCTCTGAACAGGGCTACGCTGTCTTTAGGGCCTTTAGTATCGTATCCCTGAATGTTTCAAGTTCTTCGGTAAAATTGGAAAGACGTTTTTCTTCTCTTCTGTTCCCGGCGGTACTTGCTTCCAAATCAGAGGCAGTTTTTGCAAAAGACATGGCGCCCACGGTTTCGCATGAACTTTTAAGGATGTGCAGATTGTACAAAAGGTTTGATTTCTGTTCTTTGGTTAATTTTTCTTTTGTATTTACAGCATTACCGAGAACATCCAGACGGTAATCCAAATCGTTGCAATAAAGATACAGCAATTCCCGGTATGTTTCCTGGGAATGAAAACAACTGGCCATTCCTTTGGTTTCATCAAGATCTTTAATACCCAGGGTAACGTAATTCTGTAACTTTATGTTATGACGTTTGTCTTTGCAGACCCAGCGTTCAAGTAACTCATTAAGCTGATATGTTTCCAGAGGTTTTGAAAGGTAATCAGTATAACCTTTTTCCAGAAATGTTTCCCGTATCCCCGGAGCGGTATTTGCAGTCATGGCAGCAATCGGAATGTCCTGGTACCTCCTGTCTTTCAGTGATCGTATGGCTTTGACCATCTCGTCACCGTCCATTTCCGGCATCATCTGATCCAGGAAGATTAAGTCAAAATCATTTTTCTTGATTATTTCCAGCGCTTTAACCGAACTTTTACAGGTTGTTATTTGCATCTTGTAGGGAGAAAGCAATCCAATAGCTATTTTCAGATTTATATCCAAATCATCTATAATAAGCACTTTTAAATCAGGACAAACAAAATTAGCTTTGCCGTTCCAGCGGTTTCCGGCTTTTTTCCCTTCAAAAGCATTGGCTACAGAAACAGTGTAGTAGGGAAAGGAAACAATTAAGCCGTCCCAGGATCTGTTATCTCCGGGCGAGACAGAGCCAAGCAAAACAGGGATTGTTTTAAGGTTCGACCGGCTAATGCAATCCTTTACCAATGCAGTACAATCAACGGGAAAAAATACATAATTCCAGAGTCCCGAACTTAGTCTTTGCACCAAATCAGGCTTGTTTTCTGCCGCCAAAAACGGGACTCCTAAATTGTCCAAAGTCCAGCTGAAAGAAGAACAAAGCAGAGTATCCGGACAGAAATAGAGAGTTTTTTTCGTTTTTAGTTTATTCAGTTCTGTCATTGGCCTGGGATCTACGGTTTTTTGAATTATTTCTGCAGTAAATACCGAACCCTTCTTGTATTCGCTTTTTACGCTGATACCCCCGCCCATCGCCTCACAAAGACTCCGGGTTATTGAAAGCCCAAGACCTGTCCCTTCAATTCCGGTATTTTTTTCTTCATCAAGCCGGGTAAAAGTACCAAACAACTTTCCAATATCCTCATTCTTTATCCCAATACCGCTGTCACTAACTTCAATTATAAAACGCTGGCCTTTGGGATCTTCCTTGCATTCAATGCAAACTTTTACAAAGCCTTTCCGGGTATACTTAACGGCATTACTTATCATGTTAAACAGAATTTGACGCACCCTTCCTGCATCGCCCAAAAGCAAGCGGGGAATGCGGGAATCAATTTCTGTCTGGAACTGAATAGATTTGTCTTTCAGGTGAATTCGCATAATGCTAAAAACATCATTAATAACTGAACCGAATTCATAGGATGATTCCGCTATCTGAAGGTTACCGGATTCGATCCTGGAGAAATCAAGAATATCATTGATAATAGAAATAAGGTTTTGCCCCGCTTGTTTAATGTCCGAAAGATATTCCTGAACAAGCGGGTTATCCGTTTCCCGCAGGGCCAGTTCACTCATTCCTATAACAGCATTCATGGGAGTACGGATCTCGTGGCTCATTGTTGCAAGAAAGGTACTTTTAGCTGTATTGGCTTTTTCCGCCTGTTCCTTGGCATTAACCAGTTCTGTAGTTTCATGGCTTAAAATTAAATAACTGCATATTTCCCTGTTTTCAAACATGGGAGTAATGGTAATATGAAAAATTCTGCTTTTCTTTTTATCCGGTAATCCATAAACAAAATCCAGTTCATTTTGCTCCGTATCGTCTTTATGCCCCTTAAAAAATGAACCAATTCTGGCGGCATATTTTTCTCCAAGATATTGTTCTACAATGTCAATAAAATTCCTGTCCTTTATCATGTCAAAATACGGAATATTAAAAAGAATCAAAAAAGCCTTGGTGCAATATGCAATGCGAAAATCCCTGTCCAGAAGGAACATAATATCAACGTTGTTTTCCAGCAGCATATGAAGAAATGTTTCCTGCCGGGATTTTTCTTCCTGTAAAACCGACATAAAACGAAGTTTTGCCTGAAACACTCTTTCAGAAAGCTTCATTGATCCGGTGAGGTTTTCGAGCTCCCGTTCAAGCTTTTTTATTTTTAGTTCCAATGCTGCTGTATTTTCTTTTTCATCCATATCAGTCATACCGGAAATACACTAGATAACACAAATGCCCAGGGTAAAATTAAAAAAATAATTGGCGGTTCTGTTGTCCTGAACATGGACAGGACAGTATTCGCCCCGGGAATAAACAAAATGGTACGGCAATTCCTTTAGGCCGGAATCAATTTTATTTATTTCAGCAAAGACATCGATCCCCAAAATCCACCTCCGTGCAACGCATGAAACAACCAAAGCGGCATGTGAACCGGGGTTGTTCTGCGATTCAAGCCATTTTTTACATTCATCGACTGTTTTCCGGGCGGACTCAGTTATAAAATTCTTGTCACAGGAAGAAATTTCCACAGGAAGATGGGAAGGTACCATCCCGCTGCATAAAATCTCGCCATTTTCCAAACCATGAATGGTACGAATTAATCGGGAACCGTCAGGTACATGCAGAATTAAAGGAAAAGCATCAATTCCTTCCAAACTTCCGTTTTTTACAAGACCAACCGATTCAAAGTATTCCAAAGCAGGAATTCCATTAACCTTTCTTATTCTGTTCCGGTACGAATCGGTAATTACCGCTCTCTGATTAATAACCTGATCTTCAGGAATAGCAGTTTTAAAAAATTTCGGTTCCAGGTTTCCCCAAAAAGCAATAACTGCCATAGAAGAATCGTATTCAACTCCGTTAAAAAAAGTCTTAATATTACGGAACTCCGTTGTATGGGTAAAGGCAGCCGAGCCAAAAACAGGAACGCCGCCGCTTAATCCGGTTAATGCGGCCAGGTAGTCGTCGCCGGTAATATCATAAAAGTCCGGCGCTATAACATAAAACATGGCCGGTTTTTCACCCATAGACGGCGGCTTATCATTCAGCAATTGGCGGTAGAGTTTTTCCATTGGCATAAAAGGTTCACTGGTAACCGGATCGCATATCCCTGCGTTAAAAGCTATGGTGTCGCTGGTAAATACGTTAATGGTTAAAGCTATACCTTCGTTCGATCCGCGGACGGCTGAACTGGAAGTGGTGCTTCCAATTATCGGAAAAGGCAGACTGTCGCATATCCGCTTTGTTACCCCGGTTTTTGCAAAATCAGCATGGTAGTACATTATCCCTGCCGAATATTTTAATAAACTGCCCGGATCCAATTGAGAAAGAATTTCCGAGACTGCAGCTTCTACATCATCTGTTTCGCCGGAGTGGGCCGTAATAAATTTCATCATAACAACTCCTATTAAAGCTGACCAAAATTCATTAACACCTGTTTAAGCCGCTGTTCCAGCAATGAAAATGAAAAAAACCTCTTTCCCAGTTCAAAATTTCTTTCGGTCATTACTTCCGCCGCATCGGGGTTTTCCAGTATTGCATTAACCGTATTTACCGTTTCCGGAGTAATGTAGGTATCCATCACTACAACATCAAATTCCAGAGGCTCAATATCCTGCTGGAAAATTGAATATCTGTTTACCAGGATTGGTTTCTTGAACCACAGCGCTTCCAGAAAAGCATTGCCGAATCCTTCATAGGTAGACGGGTAAGTAACAAAGTCTGCATTCAGGTAACAATCCCAAAGGCTGAACTTCTTTTTTCCGTCGGGAGTCTCGCCGCGTGCCACTCCAATAAGGTCCGGCCGTACAATCAAATCAACCCCCAGAAGATCGGCATAATCCATAGTTCTCTGATAATATTCCGATCCTTCGTCCCGTTCCTGGTGGCTTATCAGGAGGTGAGCTTTTTTTGATTTAAGACGGGAAGCTAATTCAATGGCATGTTCTATGCCCTTGCGTGCAACCATCCGGGTTGGCTGAAGGAGCAGCAAATCATCGCCAATCCCCAATTCTTCCCGCATAGACCGCCCATAATCATCTATTACAGGAGGAGCGGTGTCAAAATCGAATACATTTGGAATGATAGTCGAAGAAAGACCGCAGCGATACGAAAGCTGCTGACGTGCTTCTGAATTAATTACAATATGGTTAATGGAATGCGGCCGCGGAGGAAAAGCCACCGAAAGATAATCAGCAACACAATTAACGGAAAAACGCTGCCGTTCCCATGCAAAGTCATGATGGTGCGCAATAGCAGGCATCCCCGTTTCAGCTATAAATTCGGTAATAGCAAGGCCAAAAGGAATATTCATGGGAATGGTAAGGGCGTTTTCTGCAATTAAAAGATCAATGCCGAATTTTTCCGTAAAGTCATACAGGGCCCGTTTTAAACGAAACCGAACCGCCTGGATTTCTCCGGACAACCCTTCGCCCCGGACAGTAACGCCAAAACAGCGTTCCTGAATATCCATGATAAGCGGATGGCCAAAAAACGCCTGCTCCACTACCATTGATTTTTCGGGATCCCAGTCGGAAAGACCTGAAAAAAAGAAACAGTCGTAACCTATTTTTTCAAGAACTTGCCGCCATTTTTCTGTTTCCAGAGAAACCCCATCGGTTCCCTGAAAACGAGTAGAAACAAACCCAATACGCCTTATATTTGAAGATCGAGTGAGGTACATGTAAGTAGTATATACGTTTTATTCCAAAAAATCCATAAAAAGAGAATTTTCAAAAAATTTTACAGGTTAAAAGGATCCACCGCCGGTCCGGAAAATGCCAAATCAATGGCTTTGGACAATTGTTTTGAATTAACCGGCTTGGTCAATACACCGGAAGCGCTGGAATGCCTGGCGTGATTTATAATATCCGGTTCCGAGTGGCTTGTAACAATTATCACCGGCTTGGACATACATTGAGGGATCTTCCTGATTTCGTGAAGAAATTCAAACCCCGAAACATCGGGCATTTCTATATCCAAAAGAATAAGATCAAAATTTCTTGTGCGCAGCAATCCTATTGCTTCGGATGCAGACTTAACCAGGGCGAGTTCATAACGGGAACTGAGGAATTTTTCAAAAATCTTAAGCTGGGTTGCATTATCATCTATTGCCAGTATAGTCTTTTGCTTTTCTACGCCCATTTGTACCCCGCAATTCTACAACAGAATTTTTCCCCAATGAAAATATTTTGACACCATTATCCCGGTTTGTCAATTTGGGAAAAACCGGCTTTTTGGCCGGCTTTTCCCGTAAATCCATAGTTTTTAGAACGGCCTGTCGGCAAGGTACTTGTATTCCTTGTATACCCGATCCGCCTGAGCCTTCGCTTTTGCCAAAAGCGCATCTGCCCTGTCAGAGCTGGCTGCTTTAAGGCTTTTAAAGCGAACTTCTTTGTACATAAAATCTTCCAGACTTGTTGTGGGTTCCTTGGAATCCAGCTGGAAGGGGTTCTTCCCTTCGTCCTTAAGCCTGGGATCGTACCGGAACATTGGCCATAGGCCGCAGGTTACTACTGCCTTGCCCTGGTCAAGTCCCTTGCTCATGTCAATACCGTGGTTTATACAGTGGCTGTAGGCAATGATCATAGACGGCCCATCGTAACTTTCCGCTTCACGGAATGCCTTAATGGTCTGATTGATATCCGCTCCCATGGATATCTTGGCCACATACACATAACCGTAGCTTACACCCATTGCGCCAAGATCCTTTTTGGTAATTTCCTTGCCAGCCGCAGCAAACTTGGCAATTGCTCCAACCGGAGTGGCCTTACTCATCTGACCTCCGGTATTGGAATACACTTCGGTATCCATACAAAGAATGTTGATATTCCTGCCCGATGCGATGACATGGTCGAGTCCTCCGTATCCAATGTCATAACCCCAGCCGTCACCGCCGAGTATCCACACCGATCGCTTAATAAAGTGATCTGCCAGCGAAAGAAGCATTTGTGCATTTGCGTTGCTGTTCCCTTTTAAAGCCGCTTTAAGCTCATCCACGTTTTTCCGCTGTTCATCAATAGCTGCATCATCGGCCTGGGTATTGGCAAGAAGCTTGTCGATAATCGCCGCAGCAATCCCGGCTTTTTTAACCTCTGCCGCTACTTCCCGCGCATGGATCGCCAGCTTATCACTGGTAAGGCGGAAACCCATACCAAATTCAGCGGCATCTTCAAAGAGGCTGTTGGACCATACCGGCCCGCGGCCCGCAGCATTTTGGCA
>WRIX01000044.1:0-5386 GCA_009782495.1 Treponema sp. | reverse complement strand
GACTTCCAGGAAAGGGCGCAGGGTTTGGAGGCATCTTTCGACACCGGACAGTTGGTAATACACAACCCGCAATCCATACAGTCTTCGGCAGAAATAACCAGCGTAACTTTTTTGTTGTCTACCGGCTTGGGTTTAATGTCGGTGCTCTTTAAACCCTTGGGGGCTTTTGAAGCTTCGTCATTGGTAAGGAATTTCATCCTGATACAGGAATGGGAACAAACGGCAGCGCATCGTCCGCATTGTATACACACTGCCGGATCCCAAAGCGGTACGCGTTCTGCAACTGATCGTTTTTCGTACTGAGTTGTGGCAGTCGGGAAAGTTCCGTCTGCGGGAATTTGGCTAACCGTTAGTTTGTCCCCTTCCTGAACCGACATGCCGCCCAACACATCCCGTATCCAGTTGTCTTTGGCGGTAGCAAAGGGCTTTTTCATGTGAATATTCCCTTCGGTTGAAGCGGGATACTTTACTTCTTCCACCGCGTTTAAAGATGCATCCACGGTCTTATAGTTCTTTTCTACAATGTCGGCGCCTTTTTTTCCGTAGGACGATTCGATATGTTCCTTCATGTGTTTAACCGCCTCAGGTTCGGGCAGAACACCGGAAATCTTAAAATAAGCGGCCTGCATAACGGTATTGATCCGGTTACCCATACCGGTACTCCGTGCTATTTCCGCAGCATCAATCACATAGAATTTAACTTTTTTGTCGATAATTCGCTGTTGGGCTTCCACAGGAATTCCCTTCCATACATCGGCTGCCTTAAAAGGACTGTTAAGGAGGAAAGTTCCTCCATCCTTAATGTTGGCCAGCATATCGTACATTTCCATGTAGGAAAATTTATGACAGGCAAGGAAATCCGCCTTGGTAATCAGATAAGGACGGCGTATAACATTTTTGCCAAAACGCAGGTGGGATACTGTAAAGCCGCCGGATTTTTTTGAATCATAAGAAAAGTAAGCCTGAGCGCTGAGTTCCGGTTTGGCATCTCCAATAATCTTAATGGAGTTTTTGTTGGCTCCAACCGTACCGTCCGATCCAAGACCGTAGAACATTGCTTCACTCATCCCTTCTTCATCAATAACAAAGTGCTCGTCCCAGTCAAGGCTCTTCCCCTGAATATCATCTTTAACACCTACGATAAAGCGTTCAATTTTTTTACCTGAAAGGTTATCAAAAACAGATCTAACCATAGCAGGGGTAAATTCCTTGGAACCCAGGCCGTAACGGCCGCCTAACACCATTGGATAGGCAGAGAATGGAGCCTTGCCCGCAGCCATAGTTTCGCCAATAGCCGTACGAACATCTTCGTAAAGAGGCTCACCCAGCGCTCCGGGGTCTTTGGTTCTGTCAAGAACAGCAATAGATTTGACCGTGGAAGGCAGGGCTTTTACAAAGGCAGCTGCATCAAAGGGCCGGTACAGCCGTACCTTAAGAAGGCCGACTTTTTCTCCCTTGCTAACCATGTATTCCACTGTTTCTTCGCAGGTATCCGCGCCGGAACCCATAATGACGATCACTTTTTCTGCATCCTTGGCGCCGAAATAATCAAAAATATGGTAAGCCCGTCCGTGGAAAGGGCGCCGGTGGTCAGGGCGCCGTGAACAGCCCCGGCAGCTCCGGCCTCGGACTGCATTTCCACCACTTCCGGAATGGTTCCCCAAAGGTTTTTTCTGCCATGAGCAGAAAATTCGTCCGAAACTTCCCCCATAGGGCTTGAAGGGGTAATCGGATAAATTGCGATTACTTCGCTTAACGCATGAGCCACATAAGCCGCAGCGGTATTACCGTCAATCATAACAATGTTTTTGTCTGCCATTTTGTTCCTCGAGATTTATTGGATTTCTTTCATTATAAGACTAAAACCCGGTTTCTTGCAATACACGATTGCTGAGGTTATCTTAATTCTTTTACTGCGTCCTGGATTATATTCAAGGAATTGTATATTTTGGGTATTTGGTGACAAATAAAGTCAATTGCTTTGGTATTATTTTTCATCGTTCCCCTGACTAAGTATTCAACGGACGTATCAAGCGCCGCTGCTATACGAACAGCATCGTTAACTCTGGGGTAGATTTCTTTTGATATCCAGCCTTGAAACGTATTAAAACTAATGCCTGCTTTTTTGGCAACCCATTCCTGGGTGGTATTTTGTTGTTTTATCTCTCTTTTTATATTTTCCCAAAAAATAACCGCATTATCTCTCATTGCAAAGAAATTTTACCAAAAAATTCAGCATAAAACCGTCTAATTAGGCGGAAAATCTTGACAAAATTACTCTAAATAGATATAAAAACTTATAAATATGTCCAATTAGACTGATTATTTTGCCGAAAAGGTACGCTTGTGGTATTCAGTTCATCAATTTTTATGTTCTTTTTCCTGCCACTTGTTATTATTGGGTATTACCTTCTCAAGGAAAACTACCGGATCTATTTTTTGATGCTTGCCAGCTTGTTTTTTTATGCATGGGGTGAACCTAAATACATTCTGATCATGCTTCTGTCAATAACTATAAACTATACGTTTGGCATGTTAATCCATAAAAACTATGTACATAAAACTTCTGCAAAAATACTGCTCATCATGGGTGTTGCCTCCAACCTGGGGATCTTGTTTTACTTTAAATATTTTAATTTTTCAATTAACACCGTTAATAGAGTTTTCAACACCAACTTTGCACTTGGTAACATTGTGATGCCCATAGGGATATCGTTTTTTACATTTCAGAGTATGTCTTATGTAATTGATCTGTACCGGCAAAAGGTAAATGTTCAAAAAAACCCTGCTAAACTGGCGTTTTATATATCCTTTTTCCCGCAGCTGATAGCCGGTCCAATAGTACGGTACATTGATATTGAAGAACAAATATACAAACGAACTGAGTCGATTGAAAAATTTATATCCGGAGTGCAGCGCTTTGTCATAGGACTCGCAAAGAAAGTTATTATTGCCAATAATATGGGTTATGTTACTGATCTGGTGTTTGCCAATCCCGCATTAGAGAATACAACAGCAACAGCATGGCTGGGGATCATCTGTTATGCTTTTCAGATTTATTTTGATTTTTCCGGTTATTCCGATATGGCCATTGGGCTTGGTAGGATGTTCGGGTTTGAGTTCCTTGAAAACTTCAATTACCCTTATATTTCAAAAACTATAACCGAATTCTGGCGCAGATGGCATATTTCCCTTTCTTCGTGGTTCAGGGATTATGTGTACATACCTCTTGGCGGAAATAGAAAAGGAAATGTGTATGCCAATTTGTTTTTTGTTTTTGTCCTGACCGGATTCTGGCATGGGGCGAATTTTCAATTTCTGGCATGGGGGCTTTGGCATGGCTTCTTTTTAATAATCGAACGATTGTTTGATTCAAGGGAGGTGCATAATAAAAAAAGTATTCCACTGCGGTATATTGTGACCATGTTGATAGTATTGGCTGGCTGGGTTTTCTTCCGTGCACCAGGACTCCGCTATGCTCTAAAATATCTGGGAATAATGTTTGGTCTGGTCAGTTCTGAAAATGTGGGGTTCACAATCTGGTATTATCTTAGTCCAAAAGTTTTCTTTATATTGAGCATGGCAGCTATTACGGCAACTCCTGTGTTAAAGTTGGCGTTAAATGTTCTCAAAATTCATAATATGCTTGCTGTGAAGTGTATGGTATCTGTGCTCACCTTTATTCTTTTATTTGTATGTATAGTGTTTGTTACCGCTTCGTCATACAATCCGTTCATTTATTTCAGGTTTTAGGAAAGTATAGAATGCGTGTATTTAACAGTATTTTTATCGTTTTATTTATGGCAATGCTGGCGCTCCCTCTTGTTTTTGTAGATTTATCACCGGACAGAGTTTCCGTCAAAGAAAACAGGATGCTTGCAGAACGTCCTAAATTGGCCGATATCAAAAGTCATCCTGGAAGATTTATCCGTGGTTTTGACGCGTGGTTTATGGACAGCACTGGTTTTAGGGAACAATTGGTAGGGTTGTTTAAGGTTATAGATAAAAATATAT
This sequence comes from Treponema sp., assembly GCA_009782495.1. Classification (GTDB taxonomy): domain Bacteria; phylum Spirochaetota; class Spirochaetia; order Treponematales; family Breznakiellaceae; genus WRIV01. The sequence goes on along the minus strand of WRIX01000044.1, from coordinate 1,372 downwards.
GGCTAAACGGTACTATATATACAGATGGGCAATATACTTATCTTGTCGGAAAACGAGGACACCATTATTTTGCACATGTGAATGGAATGTTGATACCAAAATTTCAAGGAAGACAATTCCTTTCCGAGGATCAGTTGCAGAGCATGGCAGGTAAACTTGAAGAAGTAAAAACATACCTTAACAGCAAGGGTATACCATTGGTGGTTATGTTCTGTACCGATAAAGAGTCAATTTATCCAGAATATTATCCCAAATCAATCAAGCGTGGTACTGAACCCATTCAACTGGATGTAATAACCAGATACCTTCAGGAGCATACCAGCGTGGATGTATTTAATATCAAGCAGGCATTATTGGTGGAAAAAGATGAACACTTGTTATATAATATGTCATCCGGTGATTTAACTCATTATAATCAGATAGGGGCTTTCTTCGCATACCGCGAATTGATGAAACATATTACTGTCTATTTTCCAGAAATGATTCCCTACGAGCTAAATGATGTTGATATTCTTTATGATGAAAGCGGAATACCTGTCGTATCCTTAAAAACAGAAAAAATATATAAAAAACTTGACTCTTCTTTTTTTGATGATGTTAATTTTACCCAGCCTTTTACTTCACAAAATGCAGCTTATGAAAACACAGAATCTAGCCTACCTGTAGTTCTGCTTTTGCGTGATAGCTATGCTGCCGAACGTTTTATTGGCCAGTATCTTGCGCAACATTTTGGTAAAGCAGTTTTAATCCATTGGCTAAACGCAAATCACTTCGAAGAATATATCGCACGATACAAACCTGACATTGTTGTCTTTGAATCGGCAGAGCGCGAACTTAGAGGGTTTGCCGACAAAATTGCCGGAATTCCAAAATTACCGTAGCTGCCAGTTACAATCGTTTTGCGACATCTTCAATAAATTCCCAGGAGTCCAGTGTTTTTGCGGGGACTGGATTTGCCAGTTTTGCCAGGTCGCTTGTCATTTCCCCTTTTTCGATGGTGTGCAACACTGCGGTTTCGAGTTTTTTTGCAAAATCCGCCAGTTCCGGCGTATTGTCCAGTTCCGCCCGCTTTGCCAGCGCTCCGGTCCAGGCAAAGATCAGCGCAACAGGGTTAGTGCTGGTTTTCTCGCCTTTTTTCCAACGGTAGTAATGCTGCTGAACTGTGCCATGAGCGGCTTCGTATTCAAATACCCCGGATGGGGAAACCAGCACACTGGTCATCATAGCCAGGCTTCCCGATGCGCTGGCGATCATATCGCTCATTACATCGCCGTCGTAGTTTTTACAGGCCCAGAGAAAACCGCCTTCGCCCTTAACCACCCTGGCTACGGCATCGTCGATTAAAGTATAGAAATAGCTTATTCCCGCTGAG
>WRIX01000043.1 GCA_009782495.1 Treponema sp. | reverse complement strand
AGGCGCGGAGGCACAGAGGAGGAAGAAGAAAATATAATTCTTCTCCGTGTTCTCCGTGCCTTCGTGTCCTCCGTGTGAACTCTTCTCGATCATCCCTTCAGGGTGATTCCCCCGTGGTTTGGGGGGGTTCCCCCACGGTTCAGGGAGGTTCCCCCGTGGTTTCGGGCGGTTACTTTTCAGCACCGCCTGCCAACTCATCCGCCTCGCATACCTTCGAGAGACTGCATGGTTTTAAAGTCTACGGTTGCCGAGCCGTTGGTGAAGGTAACCATTTTCTGCCTATATGCTGGGGTTGGTCCGACCGAAAACACGACAAGAAAGGTGCCTGATCTGGTAAAGACTGGTTGGTTACTATTATCCTGGGGGTTAATGGGGTCATTGGGGTTGGGTAACCTCAGCGTTACCGGCGACGAAACGCTTCCGCTGGCTGCAATCATCTTGCCAGCTCTATCAGCCTCCACTAGACCCGTCCAATATTCAACCGGAGCCGTTAAGCTATAAACTGCTACACTATAAATACTAATCATCGCCTCGAATTCCGGGTCCGGTTCATCAGACGCATTGGTTATCGTTAACCGTCCGCTGCCGGCGGCCGCGGGCTGCGCGGGCGGTGTGGGGAGCTGCCCCGTCCACGTCTGCTGTGTTACCGAATACGAGGGACGGCCTTCCCGATCGATTTCCATAACCAGGTCGTTGTTGGTCAAAGGTTTGATAAAGCGGTACGACCTTCCGGTATCGGGGCAGGTAAACGAGATACCCGGCGCCGTTCCTTCCATAAACACCCTAAAGTTTTGAATGGTGTAGTTGGAAAAGTCGTGATAAACGCTTCCATTGGGGCTGAGAATCCTGATGTTGTTCGACGAGAACTCCCAAATCGCATTGTAATTGGGGTCGAGCCACTGCCCTACGGGGAAATTCCCCAGCTGAATTTGCTGCCCGCTCACGGACACTGCCATAAGCACAACAAACAGTACGACGATTAGTTTCTTCATGTTTTTCTCCTCTCTCGTTAATCAAAGCCGCCAACAGCAGCTTGTCTATGAAAAAACGGGTGTCATTCCGTACGGAGCAATCCCGTTATTTTCCCTTGCACTCTCCCCAAAGATCTCACGCGGAGGCGCAGAGAAGATCGCAAAGGGAAGTGAACAGTGGGTAGTTTTGGACTTGTTCCAAAACTACAAGATGAAGCGGAGCTTCATCACTTTGCGTTCTCTGCGTGAAATCTTCACTCCCTACCTGATCACCATATCCACAACAACGTTCTCGGCGCCCCTCTCGGTGCGGACTGCTTGGTCCCAGCCGATGGCGCTGAGGATGTTGGCGGTGTCTTTGATGTCGCGGGCGGGGCGGTCGTTTCGGTAGACGAAAACTTGAGCCATTCCGGCGCTGCTTCCTGCCCTCCAGATTATCTGCACCCGGTCGCCCGCCCGGGCGTTAAAGGTTACCTTATGCGGCGTGGGTATCCATTTGTCGTTGAATACCAGCTGTTCAACAAGGGGCGTCGGTAGTCCGCCGTTGACGCTTATCAAAACCGAGCCGTGACTAGGTCCCCACGATTCGCTTTTGAGGCTGGAGTTTAGGGCTATTATCTCGACGGTGAAGGTGCCGGGAGCGGTCGTTACCTGCCGGGCGGCCTGTGTGCCAAAGATTATGCTGTTGGGCGTGCCGCGGGCGGTTACGGCAAAACGGCCATGTATGGGGGTGTCGTAGATACCGCCGCCTGAAACGACGAGTATCTTTGCGCTGTCGTTGATGTTGGCGGCGGGCGTGTCGGTGTAATAGACATGCACCTTCCCTGTACGGTCATCTCCCAGCCAGCGAACTTCCACCTTGTCGCCTATGGCGGCGGTAAAGGTGCGCTTTATCGGGGAGCGGCCCGAGCTCACAACGACTTGCTCGGGGCCGTCGTTTATCTTCACCATAACCGGCGGGTGTCCCCAAATGGCAGGGTCGGACCCCGCGATCATGCCGTATTCGAAGACCGCAGTACTGCGCGCCTCAACGGTGAATTGGCGCAGAGGCTTGGCGGGAACCTCGCCCGGGTGATCGGTGTCAAGGACGACGCGGAAGCCGTAGTGGGTTTCGTTCCCAATCTGAGGCCTATGATCGCGCCTTTCCTCTTTACGGCTAAAAAACCGGTCAACACCTGCATTAACCGTAATTAGATTCCACCCCGCGCGAGTCACTTTGTAGCTTCCTTCCGCGGGTCCCCAGGGGTCGGCGGAGGGCATTCGGGGGAAATATTTATCGTCAAACGCGTCGTTGCACCATTCAACGATAGGATATTGCAAGCCATAATTCCCGCGTATCGCGCGCATCCACTCCGCCTCGGTTGCAAGGCGGTAGCGGTTGGTTCCTTCTTTTTCGTTGAGGCAGTTGATGAACTCCTGCGCTTCGTTCCAGTTGATGGGGTTGGCGGGGCCGTCAGGGCCGCTCCTTGTGCCGGGGGCATAACCGTTCCTGTCATGGTAACCGGGGGCATTAGTGGGATAATCGTTAGCCGGCCTTCCCATTACCGCTTGCCACTGCCGCTCGGTTACGGTGGTTATCCCGATATAGAAGGGCCGGGTGATGCTTGTCGGGTATTCCACGGGGTCCCCTCCCTTCTGGTATTCTTTTCCATAAGTTTTCATTGCCGCGGCATTTGCCGGGTCTGTGCCATTCATGATGACAGTTCCCGGCTGTACCAGCGTAAAGCGCATCCCGACGCTGTTGGTGAACGTGTTGCCGCTCGCCCTCGGTGTGGGGGGGCGTGACATCCGCCCAATCCTCGGGTCGGGCATTTCCGCATTCTTGCTGCTGCTGTCGCTGCTGAACCCCTCCAAAAGGCCCTTTGCCATTACGGATGTGGTGGATACTGCCAGCAACAGAGCCAGCAGCATTACGATACGTTTGTTCTTTTTCATGTTAACTCCCTTAAAATGTTTATTTTATTTCTCTCGCAAAGGCGTTGGTAAATCTCCTTAAAAAATAATGGCGCTGATAATGGCCCATGTGCCGAAGATTATGGACGCCAGCCCTTTATGAGCAATCTATCAGCAAATTCCCCATTAAAACCGTCCGCTGCATGAAACATTAAAAAAACGACATGAAACATGTTTCTAACAGGGATATACCCCTAAATACTGCCGTTTTATTGAAGATAGGGAAGGGTTTTTTGGCGAAACAATACGAAACGCCCTTTTAACAACATATTTGTACGATTTTTACCAGGGGAGCGGACGCGCGAGGGAATGGGTATTATATTCGTTGGGCGTTATTGTCTCCTCCGAGCAATACGGAGATATTTTTTTTCGATTATGATGATCAGTGGTTTAGGGCGTGTGTTTGTTGGGGGAAGAAGCAATGAGCTTTGACAATTTCGGTGGTTTACGGCAAGATAATGACATAAGGTATAACCCATGCTTCGTATAGCAATCTGTGACGACAATATAGATGAACTGGCCAATATGGTACAGCTTATAGACATCTATAGAACATCAAAAAATGTTAACTGCGAATACGCCTCCTTTCCCAACGGTGTCGAACTGATATCGGCGCTGGAAAAGGGAATACGCTATGACATATATTGCCTGGATATCATTATGCCGGGCTTTCTGGGTATTGATGCCGCAAAGGAAATTCGCAACTTTGACAAAAAAGCGCGGATTGTATTCTTTACATCATCGTCTGAGTACGCTTTAAAAAGCTATTCGGTAAAAGCTGATAACTATATCCTTAAGCCAATCACCAAAGAAAAACTGTTCACCGTCTTTGACGAAATACTGGATCAGATGCCGGCGAAAGATGAGGATGCTGTAATCGTAAAGAGCAAAAACGGCATTCAAAAAATAGTAATCTCTAATTTGGTTTTTGCCGAGGTTTTCGGCAGTCATGTGCTGTATCACCTGAGCGACGGCAGGGTAATCGAATGTTACGAAACTTTTTCTGTTGTTTGCGATAAGCTGCTGAAATTCGGTTGTTTTATTAAACCCCACCGCTGTTATCTGGTGAATATGCGGTATATTAAAACCATTGATAGCAAACAGATAACTTTAAAGACCCTTTCCCCGGTTCCTATCGCGCAGGGTAAGGCAACTGAGATTAAAGCGCTTTATCTTGCCTATTATACGGAAGAGGGAACGATCGGGTGATACGAACAGTTATTGAATTCTCGCGGTACTTTATGATGATACTGTTCCCTACGGCGGTTGCATTCAGTTTTGCAGGAATGGAACGTACACGGAAAAATATTCTTGTTTTATGGTGTTTTACCGGCATTTTATTTATTTTTGTATTAGTAAATATATGGTTCTGGAAGGATATGTACATAGTAACCAGAATATTTCCGCTGCTGTGCCATGTGCCGACTGTTGTTTTTATTGTCGTGTACTTCAAGCGTCCGCCTCTGATTGCGCTTACAAGTTTATTTCTTACCTTCCTGTGCTATCAGGTTCCCCGTTGGATCGGCTCTTTTTCAGGCGAAATTTTCACTATTATTGCCAAGAACTCAGGCGGAGTTTCTGAAGGTGTTTCCGTGAACTCAGGCATAGAGGGCGAAGTTTTTTCCTTTAACCATAGCGGGGTTTTGAACGCTGTTTCCATGAATCATCTTGGTTTAATCACGGGCGCGTTTCTGACAATCTATTTTCTGCAAAAATATGCGGTAAGGCCGGTACGGCGTCTGATGAATCGTTCGGTGAAATCATGCCTGTTCTTTGGCGCTCTGCCGTTTGCTTACTATCTGTTCGATTATGCCGTTGTTATTTACACCGATTTAATGTACACAGGACACCGCGCGGTTGTACAGTTCATGCCTTCTTTTGTATCTGCAGCCTATGTGGTGTTTACCCTCCTTTATTATGTCGAAACACAAAAACAGGCGCGTGTCGAAAGAGAACGGGATATGCTGGATATGCAGTTCCGCCTGGCGCAAACGGAGTTTGATTCTCTGCGGCAGATACAGGAAAATGCCGCGCACTACCGGCATGACATGCGTCACCATTTCGCTCTTTTACAGGGATTGGCTTCCAAGGGGGAAGGGGCAATTATTGAGCGGATCAAAGAGTACCTGCGTACCGCCGAGTCTGACATGGACGCTATCACACCGCTGCGCTTTTGTGAAAACGAAACGGTTAATTTGATTTTGTCCGCTTTTGCCGTGAAAGCGCAGCAGTCGCAAACCCTGTTGACAATAGACGCGAAGCTACCCGAGTCGATTCCCTTTAGCGACACCGAGCTTTGTTCTCTTTTGTCAAACGCTTTGGAAAACGCCATAGCAGCCTGTGAACGGATACCTGAAATCAATCAGCGCTTTGTCAGGCTGCGTATTCATTCCAGGGATGACAAACTGTGCATTGACATACGCAACAGGTATCAGAAGGAGCCGGTATTTGAGCACGGTCAGCCGGTAACAACAGAACAGGGGCATGGTTTCGGTACAAAAAGCATGGCTCGTATTGTTGAGAAGCATAACGGTGTATTTCAGTTTTCTGTAAAGGACGGCTGGTTTGTTTTTCAGGCTGCGGTGTAGGGGCAATAAGCAGATGCTTACGGTATTATCCCTATTTTCGTTGCCTTATCTCTTGCCTCGGGAATCCAGTTTCTAAGATTCGTAATTCGGGTGGTATCCGCCGGGTGTGTACTGAGGAATTCCGGTGTTCCGCCGCCGCCCAGCGCCGACATTCGTTCCCAAAAACTCACCGACATTTCGGGATTGTATCCGGCAATGGCCAGCAGATAAAGGCCTATACGATCCGCTTCGCTTTCATGGGAACGGGAAAAGGGCAGGGTTCCGAAAACGGTTGAGCCCGCGCCGTATATTGTCATAGCTAATGCCTGGGATTCTTGGCTCTGGTTTCCGGTAAATATCGAGATTCCTGATGCGCCGAGTTCCTGCAGTACACTGGCACTGACCCGCTGCTGTCCATGATTTAACAGAGCATGGGCAACTTCATGACCCAGCACTACCGCAAGACCGGCTTCGTCCTTGGTTACCGGGAGTATTCCCGTATAGACGACAATTTTTCCGCCGGGCATACACCATGCGTTTACTTCGTTGGATCTTACCAGCGTATATTCCCATTGGTATTTATCCAGATAACTGCCCTGTCCTTCCGAGGCAGCCCATTTTTCCGCCGCCATTCTGATTCTGTTTCCAACACGGGTTACCATAGCTGCTTCCGCTGTCCCGGTAATTACCGAATTTTCGTTCAAAAATTCCTTGTACTGAGTAAATGAAGATGCAAAAAGAGTATCGTTGTCAACAAAAGCCATTGTGCTTTTGCCGGTATAAGGATTGGAAACACATGCAGTGATAACAAGTGAAGAAGAAAGGACAAGCATAAATGCCATTACAGTTAAAAATAACGGTTTAGAAAAAAAACGCTTCATGGGACCTCCTGTTTCTTAATTATGTTCAGAATAGTTGTTTTTAACAATTTTTGCAACTGATAATATCATTATTGCAAAACCTTGCAGGGTTTTTTAAAGAATTTAATGTGGAATGTTTGTATATTACATGATACGATATTCCAACGGGAGAGTGCTATGGCAAATTCAGGGATAATTACCCAGATTGTAGGGCCTGTAGTTGATGTTCGCTTTGAGGAAACCGGAGTTCCTTCAATACTCAACGCTCTTAAAGTTCATCTTGGAGAAAATGATGTTATCCTGGAAGTGCTTCAGCACATAGGGGACAATAAAGTCCGTTGTGTAGCAATGGAACCTACCGAAGGGCTTGCCAGAGGGCTTATTGCGCTGGATACGGAAAAACCCATTAATGTCCCTGTCGGAGAGGCCGTACTGGGCCGTATGTTCAGTGTTACAGGAAAAATTATCGACAATAACGGTCCATTTTCTCCCGGTGAATTTGCCTCCATTCACCGTGCCGCTCCCGGTTTTTCGGAACAGCGCCCGGCTACCGATGTGCTGGAGACAGGAATCAAAGTAATCGATCTTATTGCGCCTTATGCCAAAGGCGGAAAAATCGGTCTTTTCGGCGGTGCGGGAGTAGGTAAAACCGTCATCATCATGGAGCTGATCCGCAATATAGCTACCGAACATTCGGGGTACTCTGTCTTTAGCGGTGTTGGAGAGCGAAGCCGCGAAGGATACGATCTCTGGAAAGAGATGAATGAAAGCGGGGTTATCGACAAAACAGCCCTGGTTTTTGGCCAAATGAATGAACCGCCCGGCGCCAGAATGAGGGTTGCCCTTGCAGGACTTACTATGGCGGAACATTTCAGGGACAAAGACGGCCAGGATGTACTGTTATTTATTGATAACATTTTCCGTTTTATACAGGCAGGCGCCGAAGTTTCGGCTCTTCTTGGCCGTATTCCAAGCGCTGTAGGTTATCAGCCCACACTGGCTAACGAAATGGGCGCTCTTCAGGAACGAATTGCCAGCACATCAAGCGGATCGATAACCAGTATTCAGGCTGTATATGTTCCCGCAGACGATCTGACCGATCCGGCTCCGGCAACAACCTTTGCCCATCTGGATGCTACAACAACACTGTCACGAAAAATTGTTGAGTTGGGAATTTATCCTGCGGTTGATCCTTTGGCGTCCAGCAGTCGTATCCTTGATCCGGCAGTTGTGGGAGATGATCATTACGATACAGCCCGGAGAACGCAGCAAATACTGCAGCGTTATAAAGAATTGCAGGATATTATTGCCATTCTGGGAATGGACGAACTGTCACCGGAAGATAAAATTCTTGTTGCCCGCGCCCGTAAGGTTCAGCGTTTCTTTTCGCAGCCCTTCTTTGTCGGAGAAAAATTCACCGGTATTAAAGGCCGTTATGTTCAGGTTAAAGACACTATCCGCGGCTTTAAAATGATCCTTAATGGTGAATGTGATTCCATAAACGAACAGGCGTTTTTTATGGCCGGCAGTATAGATGATGTGCTTGAAAAAGCAGGGTAAAGCATTGTGAAAAGTTTTAAGTTTGAACTATACACGCCGTATCGCCGTTTTTTTTCCGGCGAAATAGTCGCTGTTACCCTTACTATAAAGGATGGTGATATTACTATCTATGCGGATCATTCATTTTTAACTGCACCGGTTCAGACAGGGATTCTGAAAATAAAAATAAAAAGCGGCGAATGGAAAAATGCGTTTATTGCAGACGGCATACTGGAAGTAAAAGCGCACGGCACTATTCTTATGGCTGACGCTGCTGAATGGCCCGAAGAAATTGACCGTGAACGGGCGGAAAAAGCCCTTGCAGCGGCAAGAGAAACTATGGATGCCGGTACTTTCCGGTTTGAGACTTCTTCAGCAGAATCTGCATACCGCCGGGCGAAATTTCGTCTTATGGTAAAAGAAGGATAATCCTAACATAGTTGGGTTTAAAAATTCATGGAAGCAGAACAGCATCTATGTTGCGACACGGCCGACTCGAACGGCCCACCTGCTGCTTAGAAGGCAGCTGCTCTATCCGGATGAGCTAGTGTCGCAGGTTATTGCATTTTACCAAATTTTAAGTGTTTAGCTCAAGGCAGAACTGCCGCTGATAATTTCCGTCATTTCCTGGGTAATACTTGCCTGTCTGATACGGTTATACTGCAGATGAAGCGAAGAGAGCATATCCTGGGCGCTTTTGCTTGCTTCGTCCATAGCCGCCATTCGGGCGCTTTGTTCACTGGCGTATGCTTCGATCATGCAGCCGTAAATAACCCCTTTGATATACATGGGTACCAGTGCATCAAAAACTTCTTCTTCCGACGGATGATACTCAAAATGAAGATCGATGCGTTTTCCCAATCCGTGTTTTACAATGTCTTCCTGAAGCATTTTTTTATTTAGCGGGAGTATTTGTTTTGCTTCAGGCAATAATTTAACGGCGCTGTACATATGGGTATATACAATATAAACTTCATCAAACATACCCCAAAGATACTGGGCAATCACAAATTCGGCAATTTCCCGGGCATTGTCCATATCCGGAAGACGGGAACGAAATGAAAAATTTTCCATAATCAAATACTCGCTATGAATAAAATACCGGTATCCAATGGAGCCTATCAGGATCAACACCGCATTGGGTAATCCTTTGCAGAGCGAAGTAACTTCACGAAAAACATTGGCGTTATAACCTCCTGCCAGCCCTTTGTCGCTGGTGACAACAAGAATGGCGCTGCGCTTTGAAGGATACTCTACAAAACCAGGTCCGGCATTTGGCGTCTTTTCAGTCTCCTGGTCGAGATAACGGCTCTTTACATTTCCTGCGCCGGCCAGAATATCATACATGGTTTTTTGAATACGTACAAAAAACGGTTCGGTGTCTTCCAGCACCCGCCTTCCTTTGCGAAGCTTTGATGTGGAGATCAGATTCATTGCCTTGGTAACCTGCAGGGTCTGTCCGACAGCCTTCATCCTTAGACGTATGTCCCGCTGGTTTGCCATTATATTTCGCTCACTTCACTGCTGTTTGCCGGTGTATGTGTCTTGTTGGACAGGTGTTTATATTCTTCAATTACTCCTGAAAGCTCTTGTTCCAGTTCGGTACTGGTGGCTTTGGTTTCTATAATGGTTTTGAATATTCCCGAGTATTTTAATAAAATATACTCCAGGAGTCCTGATATAAAACTCTTTACCGCATCTACCGGAATATCGGCAAGATAGCCGTGAACCGCCGCAAAAAGAGCGACACATTCTTTTTCCATGGAAAGGGGAGAAAACTGGTTTTGTTTAAGGGCTTCCATAAGCCGTTCTCCCTGAGCCAGTTTTTCCTGGGTTGCTTTATCCAGATCGCTGCCAAATTGGGCAAATGCGGCCATTTCCCTGTACTGTGCAAGATCCAGCCTGAGCCTGCCGGACACTTTGCGTATAGCTTTTGTTTGGGCTGTACCGCCTACGCGGCTTACCGAAAGGCCCACATCAATTGCCGGCCGAAAACCGGAATTAAACAGTTCCGAATCCAAAAAGATTTGGCCGTCGGTAATTGAAATAACATTGGTCGGAATGTACGAAGAAATATCTCCGGATTGGGTTTCGATAATGGGAAGAGCCGTAATGGAACCGCCGCCAAGTTCGGGAGAAAGTTTTGCCGCTCTTTCCAGCAGCCGTGAATGGAGATAGAATACATCCCCCGGAAAAGCTTCCCTGCCCGGCGGGCGTCGGAGGAGGAGGCTGATTGTCCTGTATGCAACGGCGTGTTTTGAAAGATCGTCGTAAACAATAAGTATATCCTTTCCCTGATGCAAAAAATATTCCGCCATTGCGCAGGCTGAATAGGGAGCCATGTACTGTAATGCCGCGGAATCCGAAGCGGAGGCCATTACAACAAAGGTGTAGTCCATAGCACCGTGCTTTTCAAGGTTACGGAGTATTGCCGCAACAGAAGAAGATTTTTGCCCGATGGCGCAGTAAACACAATAAACATTTTTTCCTTTTTGATTAATGATAGTATCTACGGCAAGCGCTGTTTTGCCTGTCTGCCTGTCGCCAATAATAAGTTCACGCTGTCCCCGGCCAATGGGTATCATGGCATCAACCGAAAGGGCTCCGGTCTGAAGCGGCGTATCTACCGAACCTCTGTTTATTACCGAAGGTGCAGGGGATTCTACCGGAAGGTATTCGGCAATATCAAGGGGCCCTTTGCCGTCAATAGTTTCTCCCAAAGGATTTACAACTCTGCCCAATATGCCGGGACCTGCGGGAACTGATACAACTTTTCCGGTACCGCGTACTTCTTCGCCGTCCTTTACAAGGTTTTCCCCCGAAAGGAGTACACAGCCTACGCCGTCTTCTTCCAGGTTCAGCACTATTCCGGTGGCGCCGGAAGAAAATTCTACCATTTCTCCGTAGATTGCCCCGTCCAGACCATAGACGGAAGCAACCGAATCTCCAACCTGGGTTACAAAACCGGTAGAGTCCGCAGCAGTTTTACCATTCCATTGTTTTATTTCATCTTCAAGAACTTTAGAAAGTTCACTGAAATTTGCCATTATACCTCCAGTCCCCGTGAGGAATAAAGAACGCCCAGATCCGCAGTCATTTTATGCAGCCGGCCCTTTATACTGCCGTCATAGAGCATGCTTCCCCATCGTATCCTGAATCCGCCGATAAGATCGGGAATAAGCCGGAGTGAAAAGATAACGTCCTTTGCTCCGGAAAGTTGTTTTGCTTTTTCTTTCAGTGCGGCCAGGAGATCTTCCCCAAGATCAACAGCAGCTTCTACAAATATTTCTTCAATTCCATTTTGTTTATAAATGTTTTTTTCGATTTCCCGTACAATCCTTTTATAATAATGAAAACACTTTTTTCTGAGCATCAGCAGTACAAACCGTTCTGCCAGCACTGCAGGGTAACTGCACGCTTCGCTTCCGCCTTCAGTTTCCAGGGAGTTACCGGTTCGAGCCAGAGCCGCACTGATTGATTTTTCCAGCCGGTCTGCATCATTTCTGCCGGAAAGATCTCCCGGCAAAACAAGAGCGGCACGGCAGAATACTTTAAGGTAATCCAAAGCAGTTTCTGCGGCAGAGGAAGTTCCGGCAGTTTTGACAAAGGCTTCCGCCCAGGGTTCCGGCCTGAACACTATCGTTTTTCCTGATGTTGGGTGTCCTGAACAAGGTTATCCAGTACTTCTGCGGCAAAGCGTTGCTGTTCAGGTCCGGCAAGTTCCCGCTTCAGAAGACGGCCTGCGGCGCTTAATACCAGGGCGGCGGCCTCCGTTTTAAAAAGGGTCATTGCAGCCAGACGGTCTGCTTCCAGCTTTGCCTGAGCAGCATTGAGAATTCGTCCGGCTTCAATTTTGCTATTGGCCAGAATCTGTTCTCTTTCCAGCTCTGCCTGTTCCCGGGCAGAACGGATTATCGAATCAGCTTCCTTTTCGGCATTATTGAGCTGTTTTTTGTATTGCTCAAGCAGTCTTTGCGCTGTTATCTTTTCTTTTTCTGCCTGTTCAATGGTATTTTTAACACGCTGTGCCCGTTCCGCCATAAATTTTGTTACCGGCTTAAATAATAACGCCCGTAAAATAAAAAACAGAATGGCAATATTGATAATGGTGATAACGAATGTGATAGAAAAATCAAGCATGTTAACCCCTATATTGTACGGCTGGAGGATTGAACATGGAACGAAGTTTCATGTAACCCCGGCCTTGTTTAACCCAGTCTGGTGATCAGAAGAATTGCGATAACCAGCCCGTATATGGCCGTCGATTCCGCCAAAGCCACGCCGACAAAAAACATGGGTGTAAGCTTGTTACTTGCCTCTGGCTGGCGTGCAATAGCCTGCATCAATCCGGAAGTTGCAATTCCGATGCCGACACCGGCCCCTATGCCGGTAACTACCGCAATACCAGCTCCAACACCGAGCAAAATAGTCAAATCCATTTTTTAACCCCCATTTTCATGCGGTTGGATAACCGCACAGTCAAATCGAACATGAAACAAAGTTTCATGAAATCTCCTATCAATTATATTACTCATGAATTTTTACCGCCTCTGAAATATAGATGCTGGTTAAAAACACAAAAATTCCCGCTTGCATCAACCCGTCGAAAAAATCAAAATACAGCGAACAGACCATGGGAAGCCCAATCGGTAACAACCCTTCGATCATGGACATCAACACAAAACCGCCCAGAATGTTTCCAAACAGCCGCAGGCACAGCGAAATAAGCCGGGTACCGTAATCCATTATATTAAAAGGTAACATTATTGGAAGAGGATGGAGGAGGTGTTTGAACCAGCCGCTAACTCCCCGGGCTGCAAAACCGCAGATCAGTACCAGGGCAATAGAAATTACCGCCAATGCCGCCGTTACATTGATATCTCTGGTAGGAGGCCGGATCATAAAGGGCGGAATAAACTCCCGTCCGAAGAATTTCAGTTCAATGGGCGAAAGAACCCCAATGATGTTTGCCAGGAGCAGAAAGAGAAACAGTGATCCCATGTAGGGGCCGAGGAACTTTGAAAAAGAGCCGAATTGATCTTTGGTAAAATTGTGAAGTAACTCTACTCCTGTCTCAATCAGCGATTGAGGGCCGGAAGGAACCTCTTTAAGCTTACGGGTAATTATAAAGGACCCTATAATAAGGATTAACATTACGGCCCAGGAGACAACCACTGTTTCTGTAATTGGAAATGTGTATCCAAAAAAGGCCAGGGAAAAAACAGTTTTTATTTCAAAAGCTTCCATGTTTTACCCTTTGCCCGGTATTCTTAGTCGTTTTTAAAGAAGAAATCGTCCTTAAAGTATTTTTTTAATAATTCTTCGGAAACCTTGTCGTTTTGACTCATTTCCTGATACGTTGCTTCAAGAAAGCCCTTGGTTATGTAAAAACAGCCCAATAAAAAGAATTCCGATACCCTGTTTACTATTCCCATAGCCTGATACATACGTACTGTACTGTCCAGAACAAAATCTGTCATCATGTAGCCAATAACTACCTGCTGGGCAAGGTTTAGTCCGTATATTACTTCCGAAACCGGAAAGGCGGCCTTTTCCCTGGCTTTACCAATCTTTACAAAAAAATCCCCTACGGAATTACGGTCAAGGCCGCGGTCAAGGGTTTTGGCCAATAAAGGATAATATTTGGCATTGATTTCAATGAGATCTTCATCGTCCATGGAGTTGTAATGTTTAAGCTGCGGCGACTTTCTGATTAAAGCTTTCCAGCGGGTTGCAAAATCCCGTGCCTGAATATTCAGGGTATCTATAAGAACACTATCAACCATACTTACACCACATTACCATGACTTAGCAATATTTACTACACTTTTTTTTATAAAAACCGTGCTTCTTTTTTAAATACTTGACTATTTTTAATTATTTTTGGTATAGTTCAAGCGTAGGCTTTTTAAGAATCAGGAAGAATGATCTTTGGGGGCGTAGTGAAGTTGGTTTATCACGCTGGCCTGTCAAGCCGGAGATCGCGGGTTCAAGCCCCGTCGCTCCCGATTGAAACCCGTCTGACGGACGGGTTTTTTAATAAATATCCATAAAAAGGACCTACAATGTCCTAAGACGGACAATAGCGCAGATGGTAGCGCGCTTGGTTCGGGACCAAGAGGTCGGCGGTTCAAATCCGCCTTGTCCGATTACATGGATTAAGGAGATGAATATGTCCAGGATAAAAAAAAAGCCTCAAACGGAAGAAGAATCCGGTTTTTCTGAATTTGCAAAACGTTTTAAAGATCACCCGCTTATTTTCGGCGGAACGGTTATACTCCTGATATTTATCATTATTGCTTTTGTATTTGTCCCGACAATGCCTTCCATACAAAGGGATACGGAAGGTCTTGTATTCGGGTATTATAACGGAAAACCTGTAAATCAGAGTGCATATTTTAACAGTGTACTGCAGGAAACAGCCCAAATGATGAATTTTGATTTGCAGAGCGATTATGGTATGAATTATATGGCCGCCGTTCAGGTATGGTATCAGGCATTTATCCGAACCGCAATTCACATGGCCATTCTTGAAGAAATGAAGATTACCGGCTATAAAGTTCCGTCAAACGAAATTGACCGGCTGGTTGCCTCACGTCCCGAATTTCAGGAAGACGGCCGTTTTTCCATGGTAAAATACAACAACTACGGAAAAAGCAGGCTGCAGACACTTTGGCATAATACCGAAGAAGAATATATAACAAGCAAATTTTATAACGATTTGATAGGTTTAAAAACATCTGCTGCGGAAAAGAATTTTATAGGCGCTATGGCTTATCCGGAACGGAGTTTCGAGATTGTTTCTTTTCCCCGTTCAATTTTTCCGGAATCCGAAATAGTTGCATATGCAGCAGCCCGTCAGGATTTGTTTAATACTATTCATCTTTCACGGATTACCATGGGAAGCGAAAAGGAAGCCAAGCAGTTGCTGGATTCAATACAAAAAGGCCAAACTACTTTTGAAGATGCGGCACGTAATCATTCCAAAGATACAGACAAAGACAGGGGCGGAGATATGGGCCGCCGTATGGCTTATGAAATTTTTACCGAACTTCAGGATGAAAACGACAGAAATACAATTACATCCCTTAGAAGAGGCGAGTTCAGTACGGTAGTTAAAGGCACCAATGATTCATGGATTTTTTTCCGGGCCGAAGAAAATCCATTTACGACAGTTCTTACACTGGACGAAAATCTGGGTAAGGTAAGAAACTATATGGATCGTTTTGAAGGCGGACGTTTGGAAAACTGGCTTGTAGCTTTTATTGATGAACTCCTTGCCGCGGCAAAACAGCAAGACATGAGCCTTTCGGAATATATCGTATTAACAAAAGAACAGCAGGATCCGGATTTGTCCGAACGTTTTGAAGCGCTTGAAAGCGTCTCTATTAATTCCTTTGGGCCCATAAACATAAATTACAACAATATGGGCGGTTCCCAGGCAGATCGCGGCCTGATGCTGTTTACCAATACGATAAATACCGATCTTAATCCTGAACTTTATGGCGCTGCTTCCAATGAAGTTTTCTGGCGGAATGCATTTTTAACACCTCTGAATACGCCTTCTTCTCCTTTTACTTTGGGATATTCCATTATAGTGCTTACCCCGGTAGAAGAAACCGGCGGCGATGAAACAAGCGTGGAAAATATCGGTAATTTTTATACATGGGGTTTTATGTATAATGCAATAAGTCTGGATATTAATGCAGCATTTATGGCCAGCAGCAAATTCGAAAATAATTTTTACGAAGTTTTTATGCCGCTTCTGTTCAGAAATTCTGCCGACAATGATGAATGAAGGTGATGTTTCACCAAACGATGCGCCGGTACTAAAAGCCGTTAAATGCGGCTATACAATAAGTTATAAAAACAAAACGCTGCTTTCGACAGTAGATCCTGTTTCGCAGGCGGAACGTACTGTAAAAGAAATAAAACAACAAGACAGGACATTGTATTTTTGTCCCTCTCCGTTGCTTGGTTACGGCCTTAATACGCTTCTTTCGCTTATAAGTGCGGATTCTGCGGTTCTTTGCGCTGAAACAAACGATAAACTTTTTAATCTTTCCGCTTCTTCTATTGATGAACAACTGTTGCATCATCCGCGTATTGCTTTTACGGGAATAAGATCCGGAGAAGAACTATACGGATTGATACGTGAAAAATGGGGGCCAAGGGCGTTTCGCCGTGTTGAAACACTTAAGCTTACCGGAGGCTGGCAGCTTGACAGTGATACCTATACAACAATGGAAGAATTAATTCGTGCCGGTATTGCTATTGATTGGGGTAATGCCATGACAATAGTAAAACTCGGACGGCGCTTTATGTATAATGTTATACGAAACATCGGTTTTTTGGATCAGGTACGGTCTCTGCCGGATTTATCATTTGGAACAAAACCGGTATTGGTTATTGGGGCAGGGCCTTCATTGGATCCTCTGTTGGATGATCTTCAAAAAGCAGGTGTATTTGATCAGCATAAAACAACAAACGAAAAACAGAAAAGAAAATTTGCCCTGGTTTGCGTAGATACCTGTCTTACACTTTTAAAAGAACGGCAAATAATGCCTGACCTTGCGGTTATTTTGGAGAGCCAGTTCTGGAATCTGCGTGATTTTAACGGATCGAGAAACACGGGAATTCCGTCTGCTGTGGATATTTCGGCATATCCGTCAACGGTGCAATTACTTGGAGGTCCTGTATATATGTTTTGCACTCCATGGACCCCGTTAAAGTTTTTTGACAGATTTATTTCCGGCAATCTTATGCCTGCGAAGCTCCCTCCGCTCGGTTCTGTTGGACTAACCGCTGTGGAACTGGCAAGGCGTCTCGGTTCAGGACCTGTTTTAACAGGGGGAATAGATTTTTCGTTTACCCTTGACAGTATTCACGCCAGATCCAGTCCTGCCCATTTATCGGCATTACTGACACAAAACCGGTTTACCGGTTCTTTTAATACGGAAGCAGTATTTAATCCGGGTGTTTTTAACACTTTTTCCAAATTGAATAAACCTGTAAAAAGCAATCCGTCAATGCGTACCTACCGGTATCTTTTTGAAAAGGAATTTTCCGGTGGCCGTATTAAGGATATAGAGGGCAGCGGTCTTCCTTTAGGTTTGGAAACGCTTGGTGTTAAGGATGCAATCGAAATCCTTTCAGAAAATAAAACAGAAGACATTGAAAACCAATATCCTCTATGCTCGCCGGAAAATCATAAAACGGCCGGCATTCTTGATGAATTTATCGGAAATGAAAAATTAATTCTGGAAAAATTGAGGGCTTTACTGACAAATCCCGGTTCAGGTAAAAGTCACAGCAACGGAGAAAAAGAAGAAATAGATATTCTGCTTGATAAAGCTGATTATCTTTGGGCTCATTTTCCGGACTGTGCAGGGGCGGAAGGACGGCGGCCTCCTTCGACGGATCTGGGTTTCTTAAAACGGGTACGTGTGGAAATAGATCCTTTTATTAAATTGTGGGAACTGGCAGAAAGGCAGCGAACTCAGTTTCCCGGCTTTTGATGAATGCCGGTTCCGGCAAGTTTAAATTTATCTGAAGACAGGGGAATCACCCTGCCAAGAACTTCCAGAGTCTCCGAAGTATTGATCTCTGCCGGAAAATCAAGTTCCACGGAAACAGCGCCTTCCATTACGGTGCGGGTATCGTAACCTACAAGGAAATCAAAACTGACCATGTTGGGAGAATTTCTGACATTGGCAGCGCTGCCGCGCCAAAGTACATAGCAGTCTCTGTACAGCAACGGGTCCGATGCTACTTCTGAATAGGAGAATTTGTCTTTTATCGTATCAAAACCGGGAGGTTCCATATAACTCATTAAAAGACGGGCTTTGTTTTTTACCGCAGATGATGCATTGGATTCCAGAATACGGTTAAGTTCCCTTTTGGACGCTTCGTCATGGTGATTGTTAAAAAGCTGACGGGCTTTGTTGTACAGTGAAATTACTTCGTCGACGGTAAATACATAGCGGAACACTCCGCCCATTTCTACGGCATTTTCCCGTTCTGTTTTTTCAAGCAAAGAATCATCCATTCCCTTGCGCTGAAATGCAGGAATCTGCCTGAAACCGATAATCACAACTATAACAGTGCCCAGAAAAAGACCCGCTATAAGAATGGGAACCGGCTTAATAGAAATGCCTGTCCGGGGAATGGGAGGGTAGAGGCTTGTAAGTTTTCCCCGGACGAGCCATGCATTAAACTCCTCGGTACCGCTGTATTTCCGGATAACTTTAAGCGCCCGTTTTGCGGTTTTATTGCCGGGTTCGATGTCCTGTACTTCAAGGTACAAATCCAGGGCGCGGTCGGTTTCGCCTCTGTTTAAAAAGTGAACTGCTAAACCCAAAAGGGTAGGGGCTTCTCTGAACTTGATTTTTTTTGCCCTGTTAAAATAGGTAAAAGCGCCATTAATGTCTCCCCCATAGAGACAGCTTAGGCCCAGGACATGATAATAACTGTACGAATCCCGGTAGCGAAATACTTCTGCTTCAAGAAGTTTAATGGAATCGTCGTATTTTCCCCTTCTGGTTAAAACAAGAGCTTTTTTTAGTATGGGATCACTTAACATGGATTTAAGGAATACTGTACTTCAATTTAATCCTGGAAATCAAGAGGT
>WRIX01000042.1 GCA_009782495.1 Treponema sp. | reverse complement strand
AATACCTATAGGTAGTTTTTCTCGTTATGCTTTTTGCCCGGCGAGGTGCGTCCGGGGGAAGCATTAATGCCCCCCAAGGACGCACCCCGCCTACGGGCAAAAAAGCTGTGGCGGTTTGGGGGGTATGGGGGTTTGCCGTGGTTCCGTCTATTCATGCCCGGGCTGTTATCCTCCCCTTGTTCTTTTAGGTTTCAATTTCCGGTTAAGGAGCTCGATAGGCTCCTGAGCTGCCGGAATAATTTATTTTTATAGGAGTAATTATGTTTGATGCATCTGTTAACGAAAGTCATGTTTATTATGACAAACGCCCTATTTATGGCAGTGGTCAGGTAGTAGAAAAGACCAAGCCAGAGAAGAGAAAAAAAATGTACAGCCCCAGTTTTTCAGAGCTTGCTTGTATATCAGTTCGCCGTTTTTCCTGGGCTATGGGAACAAATATGGTTAAAGCAGTAGATGTAATGGTTAAATCATTACCCGCCATTATCAAGCCGGAAATAGTATGTTCTGCTTGTAAAGATAATTCAAAATGTATGGTTTGCATTTTCAAAGTCGGAGAAGTACAGCAGCCGAAAATACTGGACTTGCTCATGTAATTACACCTGCCCCAGCCTTACGCTGGGGCAAACCATAAAAAGGAGGACCAGCCATGATGCTATCAGTCTTCAGCGGATTGCAATACAGTTTTAGTTATGAAGTTGAAACAGGACATTACCTGTTACATGATAATGATTATAATTCCCATATCTATCTGCAAGGTGATGATGCCCGGATTTTCCGTGAACAAATAGAATTGATAGACTGCCTTAAAGACCCTGACAGTAAAACAGGGATGCTCATGGAAAACACTATCAGCATTTATTTGTAATTAATAAAGCCGCCTAAAATCAGGCGGCTGTTTTTTTGATTATGGTGATGATGGTTTAGTTTTAAGGATTACCATATTCCCCTTTGGCCTTGTTACAAGGAAACCATCACGCTTCCGGAACCGGAGAAAGAGTTCGCCATATTCCATGCTTTCAGTAGTCGCATCAAATTTCTTGATTTCAATCCCCCTCCTGTTTCCGTGTTGAATCCTGCGTGGATTCATAAAAACCGCAAATGGTGTGTCAGCCCCAATGTCCGCAATTTGAGGAAGTATTGATACTTCATGGTAGGGGTACAAGTCCAGTTTTCCCGGCATTGCTTCGGTAGGCCGCCGCCAAATCGGGTTCCCTGTCGTGTCCTCAATATTGGCGATATGATTAAGTACCGTCTCATTGAGGAACCAGCAGCAGTCCTTCCGTTCCTCCGCTGGAACCTTATACACTGCATCCCGGAAGTCTTTCCACGTCAGGGCGTTGATAGTTGCCCCCTGGATTTTTACCTCTGTTGTATCTTCTGCAGACATTGCCCCAGTAAAGGGATCTTCATCGGCAAGCAGACATTGGCGATCAAATTCCTGCCCGTATACTTCGATAAACTCGTCAATGAACATAGCCCCCAGGTCAACAAAAACGTCTTCTTCGAATTCATCAAACCAGGGGATATACCCGGCCAGGGTGTATGCCTTGAGTTCGACACGTTCCGCCCCTTTCGGCTTGCTGCCCTTAATCTGCTGCCCGTAAGCTGTGAGCCAGTGCAATTCAACGCCGCCCCTGTCCCTTGTTGGAAGGAAGATAGAAGGTCCCATCATGGGACGATGCCGGACAAGGTTCATCATCACCGATTTTTTTGCCGCTTCGGTCATGATTTCCGTTTCATAGATAGGATTGATAAGGTATTGGTCATTGGTCGCCATGTTCCCCATCGGCTCACCCAGGGCAGCTTTACTAACTGACCAGCCCTTTTCGCCCCAGGACACATCTTTTGGGTTTGTCCAGTTGTCGCTTTTCAAGTTTGGGCTAAATAATAAGTCAGCCAGGGTTTTATGATTGCCAGCCCATGCCGCAGCAATCCCTTTACCAAGACTGTGCAGCAGTTCACGTTTCGTAAGTTCTTTGGGGTACGTTGATTTAGTTTTCAGTTCGTCCCTCAAACTCTTAACCGTACTTTTCAGGGCTTCCATTTCCGTAGATTGCTGGACAGTTTCAGTCTCAAGGGTTTTCACAATCCCTTCAAGAATTTTTTCTTTCTCCTGAAAATACGCCGTAGCCGTCTCCGTGTTGGTAAACCCGGTAAGCTCGATTTTTTGCATCGCAGCTAATTGTTTTTTAACCGCCTCAAGTTGTTCATTCATACATTACTCCTCAAATTATTTTTAGCAATGATAAACACTGCTCATTGCTCATTGCTTCAGACGGCATGGATGCCGTTGTATCCAATGCTTTTGGTGGAGTTTTTGCTCCTTGCTCATTTATCTTTGCAAGAGCAAACGAATTCGCCGGGACATTGCAGATAGAAAACTCTACCAATTCCTGCTTTCTGAAAATAAGCCGTGTTCCATCTTTGCTGTCATCATTGGACGGAATTTCTATTTCGATAACACGGAACCCCACAGAACCGGCACGGATAACACCAGCCTTGACACGCTCCCCAATCGCCCACCCGAACGGATCAAAAGATTTATCGTTGAAGTACACAACCCCATGAAGCCCATCATCATCAACGGTAAGCCCTTCGATTTTACCAATTGCCGGAATGTCATACCGGTGCGCCCATTCGACAACAGGGTTATCCATGTACCGTTTAAAATCCCAACCCTGTGGATCTATCCGTTCCCCAAAACGGTCAAGATCAAAGGTTGAAAGCGTCCAGGGGAAACCCTGTCCGCTTTCTTCATCCGCTTTTAGGCAAAACGGAACAGACGCAATGAGCTCCACTTCTGCCGCTACTTTTTGAATTCCCGGAGCTTCTTTCTTCACTCCCAAAAAATCAAGCAATACAGAAACATTACCAGTTTGGAAACCATTTTTCGTTCTGATAATCATTGTTACCTCCTCTTGCTTTAGACGGCATGGACGCCGTTGAAAAATAGCTTTAGATGGAGTTTTTTACAAAGTAAAAAAACTCCGATCTGAATAATCAGCATGGATGCTGATTATTCAGAAATCATCAACATCAATAATCCCCCGTTTAATTGCATTACGCAAAATATCTATTGGCATATTTCCGCCATATCTCCGGTAAATTTTCGATTTATAGAACCTTATCGTGTGGTAACTCAACGCTAAAATATCGCTCATCTCATTATTGCTTTTTCCCAAAATTGAAAGTTTAATAATTTCTTTCTCCCGTAATGTAAGTTCCCCGTTAACCGGATAGGCACAATTCATATCAAGTGCAGCCCCAACATTGGCAGGGTAATAGGGCTGCCCTTCTGCTATCTGCTTAAAAACCGATTCAATATTTTTATAGGTGTCCCGTAAAGAAATAAAACTTTCTGCCCCTGCAGCAATAAACCGAGCAGCTGCAAGAGGCTTTAGTTCAGAAGCAGACCACACCGCAATACGAATCTTTTTGTTACGCCGTACCAGTTTTTGAATATACACATCAGTTACATGGCCATGAAAACAATGTTCAAGAAAAACAAACCGGGGGTATATTGTCTTGATTTTATCTGTTAACTCATAGTCATTTGCGGCAATAAAAACCTGAAAGAAAATATCTCTTAGTTTTTCCCGCAAAGTGGCAGCAAGAAAATGAGCGTTAGTTGCAATGATAACGCTGTTATTCCTCATTCACTGCACCGCCGTCATTCATGGGTACAAGGCTTTTTGGGCGGAACCACGTATCACCCCAGGGTTTTAATTCTTTACCGCGCTCCTTTAATACATCGTTAATAGTCTTTAACCCGGCGTTAATCTCTGCTATATCCCTCCGGCTCTGTGCGTCTTCGGATTCTTGAAGCTCCGGAATATCCCACAAGTCAAAAACGCCGCGTTCTTTTATGCCAAGCCTTATAAAGAATTGGCTTTCAAGTATTTGTTCAAATTGCTTTAATGTGGGGATAAGCGTATATTTCCAGAAAGCACTATGCTGTTCAGCAGTGTCTTTACCTGATAGAGCAGTAGACTTATCGCTGATATTTGCGACCCTTGGAGGTATACCGAATTTAGCCAGGACTGTATAAAGGTTCCACCGTTTCAGCTCAAAGAGCTTCATCACTTCCGGGGTAAAGGACAACGGTTCAAAGTTTGTCCCTTTACCAAGGACAGCAATTTTCCGGCCGGCTTTAACCGCACCGTACTTGCTCTCCCACAGCCTTTCAAGTTGGTCTGCTTCTTCCGGTCGTAATGTTTGTTCAGTTTTAAGAATCCCTTGAGGGATGGCGTTGTTTTTAAGTAACTGAGAATTAGCTTTATTGGCGAAATAGTCCTGTTCAAGCTCAAGAGCAAGGGAAACCAGAGGATTAACCCCGCGGATAGGGTTCCACGGGTTCCAGTCCCGGAAATGAATAATTTCATCAGATAGTATGGGGATAAGTTCAGCGCCGGAATGGTAAAACCAGCGCCGGGGGATATGCCGGAAACCATAATCCAGCCCTCCGGACAGTTCGCCCTCATGGCGCATTTTCCGTGGGTCAAGGATAAATAGTTCTTTAGGTAAGCCACCTGAATACCCGGAACCAAACCACCAAAAAGCTTCACCTTCTAAGTGCCACCAGGCAGCAGTCTCTTTCCATAAATCGAAGCGGCTTAAAGCAGGGTTAGGCTTACGAAACAAGTCGTAAATGTGACCATGCTCTACATCTTCACCGTCATTTTTGATGGTAAAGTCAGCACGGGCAATATTACGAACGAGGATATTAACTGCAATATTTACCCAGGCATTTAAGCGGTAGGTATCGCCTAATGGTAGTTCAGTATATATATTAGCAAAATCATCATTATTGCCCAAGATAGTTAATTTACTATCCTGGCAAGTTCCATTAGCAGCTTTTTCTTTGGAATTAAATAGCTTTTGGAAGATATTCATGCCAGGATAACTCCCAGCTGTACATCAGAAAAAACCGCATAACGCAGGGCATCCAAAAAATGATCATTAACTTTGACAATCTGCCCGGCTTCATCCCGGCAATAATCCCATATCTCCGACAATACTCCGGTACACTTTTCAGAAACAAAAAATTGTTTTCGTTCAATTTTTGCGTTGATATAATCTATGCCGCTTTCAACGCTGTTATTGGCTTTCACGCCCCCGGTTATTTCCTGTATCCGTTCCCCCCCTGCAGGATCGCAGTACACCGGAAACCCCATCCCCCCAGCTGCTTCAAGCAATCCCCTTGCACCCAGTTCTTCGTTAAAAGACTGGGTAGTCATGTTGAACGCGCCGTAATCGCCAAGAACATAAACAACATCACCAATCCAGCCAATTTTCACAAACGTGATGTTAAGCCCAAAATCCTGCCCTGCAGCAAAACGTTCAAATCGTTCAGGCAAGTCAGCAGCTTTGACAATCATTGTTTCATCGAAGCGGTCGTAAATCACGCCTTCAGCTTTTACCCATTGCCCATCCCTAAACCGTGCTTTCTGTTTTTCTGGTAAGGTATCTAAAATGTCAGTGATGTAATCTTCCGGTAAGTTTTCGCTGTTATCTTCCGGGTTAAGGAGCATAGATTGATACAGTCCCGGTTTCTCCAGCTGTTCGCCAGACAGAAATTGACGTTTCAAAACAAATATTTTATAAGCCCAATGTAAAGGGCTGCCCGGATTGCAATCGTAAAAAAACAAGTTACGGCAATCCGGGATCCGCATTGCCAGCCTTGAATAAGCGGTAGTTACAGCAGCATAGGAAATTTGGCTAATCTCGTTAAAATAAATCGTGTTGTACTCGTGTCCAAGTATTTTGTCTGCCTGCTCCCGATCTCCCAAACCGCCAATCCAAATCTCTGAGCCGTTATAAAGTGTGATCATGCTTTCATGGGCAAGGTAGGTATAACTATTTTTCCCCACTGTGTTATCAAGCCAAGGGATAAGCGTTTCACGCAGAACCGAAGACCGTGCGTCTTTTGCCCGGTACCGACAAATCAGATGACGGCTTCCGGCATAGAACAGCGCACGGAAAATAAGAGCCATCACCAGAACCGTTGTTTTTCCCGAACGTGAGCCTCCAAACAGTAAAATATGTTTTGCCCCGCTTTTCAAAAGCGCCAGGGCTTCTTTTTGGATTGCCGTTGGCTTGAATAAAACCGAAGTCCCCATACGGCTACAGCCCTTCAAAGTCAGGGACAAATGTCAGTTCCCCTTGCTTTGGTTCACTTTTACCGCTGGAAGCAACCAGCCCAACCGACTCCCGTTCCGCTTTTATCGCCGTTTCCACCCATTCGGTAACATTGCTCTGTGTCAGGTCTTCAGGGTTCATCGTGTCAAGTTTCTTGCTTACTACATCAAGCATTTTTCCCGTTACCCTTCGGTGCATTTCCCCTTGTGCCTCGATGGTTTTCCGGTGTTCCGCTTGTTTAAGTTTTTCAGTGTATTTGTCAAATTCCGCCGCACGATCCCGCCAGCGGAAATGAGTAGACCAATTACGCCACACCCGGTAACGCTTTGCCCGGACAGCCGTATCTTTTTCTACACCCTCTATTGCTTTGCGGATATTCCGTGTTGGCCCAAAATCCCGGAAAGCGCAAAACGCCGCAAACGCCCCTCCGGATTCCCCCGGCAATTGTTCCCAACTCTCAAACGGAAGTATCTCCGCCTTTGCTTCCTCGATAACTTTTTCGATGTCGGTCATGCTTTGCCTCCACCGTTCGTTTCTTCTGCCAGCTTCAATTCCCGGTGGTGCCCCTCAAGCCAGAGGTCAATATGTTTTTTGGAAAACCGTACACTATGCCCGATTTTGAAATAAGGAATTTCCCCTCGCATTACCCGGTGCCGCAGCGTCCCTTGCGCCATTTTCAGGTAAGCAGACAACCCCCGATAATCCATTACTTCGTCAGCAGGCATATCCAGCGCCTTCATGCTTTTCTCCGCATAACCTCATTTTTGCTTCCAGCCATTTCAAGCGGAATTAGCAGACCTGCTAGTTTTTGCGAAAAAAAGCAAAAAAAAAGAGCTGCCCCCGGAAAATTCCGGAAACAGCTCAATTTAAAACAATAGTTATTTTAGGCGCTGTCTTTTGCTTTTTCTGGTTCCTTATGCGTCAGCAATTCAGTTTGTGCGTCCCTAATCTCGGTAAACTTCCGGGTGTCAAAATGGGTATAGTGTTCCGTCATCTTCTTGGACAGGTGCCCTGTTACCGATTGTACTTTGCTATCGGCCACGCCAGACATCCTCAACAAGGTGTTGAAGAAATGCCGCCAGGCATGGAACGATAAGTTCCGTTTCAGCCGTTCGTCATGGTCTATTCCAATCCGTTCAAGGGCACGCTCAAAGTCCCGGTTTACCCGATATATCGGTATTGGCGTTTCTCCTCCGTTTTCAGAGAAGACAAACCCGTCCCCATTGGCTTGTAACAGTTCGTCCAGCTCCTGCCTCATTAATGTTGTAATGGGGATATTCCGGTTATGCTTCGTTTTTGTATGCGGTGTATACCCAAAACGGTTATACTGCCCGGTTATGTAGATATAATCGTCAAATATGAATTCACCTTTCAGCCCCAGTAATTCTCCAACCCTTAACCCGGTACACGCTGCCAGCCGGTGAGCTTTGAACACCACCTTGTTATCCCATACAGAAGACCAATCAGGGGGAAACAGTTTGCGCGCTTCTTCAACAGATAAAATATCCCGGACTATTTCCTCCGCCTTTAGTTTCTTCACTTCCCGGCAAGGGTTAGTTTTCAGTATCTTAGTCCGTACCGCTTCGCCCAACATCAGTTGTAAGGATATGTACACCAGGTTGATTGATTTCGGCTTAAGCCCTTTTTTCGTTTCGTCCGTTATGCTCATGGTAAGCCGCCATTCCTTAATCACATCAGGAGTGATTTCATCAAGATGGTATTTTGCAAAGTAGTCTTTTATGTGATTTTCAAAATTGCTCTTGTGGATATAGATTGTCCCTGGAGACATGGGATCTTCCAGCTGCCGCCATTTCAGGTAACGGCATGTTTCAATATCCCACCACCCAGCGGAAAACTCCGCAAACGTCGGTACTTTCTGTTCAGGGATTAATAATCCGTCCCTGAACAGTTTCATGCAGTACGCTACCGCCTCTGTCTTTTTGGTAATCCCTGTAGACTTCGCCCATTGCCGGTTACCTTTTTCGTCATAGCACTGGTAGTAATAAACCTGTTTTCCGGATGGTAATTTCCGCCCAAACACCGTAAAAATCGCCTTTGCTCTCATAAAACCCTCTTTTTTGGGATATTGCTGTCATATCAGCACACACCCCAAATTCCTTGAATTAGGTTAGACGGAACCGGCAACGCCAATTCCTTATGAGATAAAGACTTACACGATTTTTAGCTACTGCAATCTAGCAGACCTGCTAGTTCGTCCCATATGTTGGGGTTTTCATGATAGGTGTAAGTAGAAATCTGCTGCTGAGCATTTGTCATATAGTTATCCGGAATGATGCCGGGAAAGGGCTGAAAACACTTAGATGCTATACTCTTTTGATAGGTAATAAAGGCGCTACCTATAGCCAATGCCGGGGCGCAATAGGGGTAAATTACTTTATCGTTGCTGAACTGAACGCATCGGGGATAATGTTGCCACATAGGTGGGGGGAAGGTTAGCCATGAAGACCATTCGGCGAGGTGAAGAAGATGCCACACCAAAGTGTGCGTCGTCGGCAGCCTCGACCGCCATGGTCTGAATGGGTGTTCTTTCCCCCACCGATATGGGAAGATTGATGCGTTCAGTTCGACAGGAGTGTTTTTGCTACCCCGCTGTGCTCCCGGACGTTGGCTGTGGGAAGCGGCATGGTAACATATAAAATGATTACGGAGGTTACTCAGCTCCTTTTCCATGATTATTACGAATTACATTATATGCCAGGCTCAGCGATAAATTGGTGTTTGCAACTCCTATGGCTGTTTTCGGTATTTTTCTATTATACTTAAAAGGTTATGATAGATTCGGCGGTAAAACCTTTAATTGTGCAAAGCGATCGCACTCTGCTGCTTGATGTACATGCTTCGGGTGCGGAAGACGCCAGAGCCGCTATTTTGCCTTTTGCAGAACTGGAAAAATCCCCGGAACATATTCATACCTATAGAATTACCCCTCTTTCACTCTGGAACGCCGCCAGTGCAGGATTAAGCCCGGATGATGTAATAACCGCCCTTAATACCTACAGCCGGTATGAAGTGCCAGCCGGTATAAGCGCCGGTTTTGCCGACACTATGGCCAGATACGGTAAAATAACACTGCGTTCTATAGAAAAGCACAATGGCAGCATGGCAGATAGTAAGAGCGGTGCCGAAGAATTACTCCTTACAACAACGGACGACACAATAGAAAAAGAAATTGCGGCGGCAGGAACTTTAACAAAATACCTGGTTAAAATTGACGGGGGATTTAAAGTAAAACTTACCGATCGGGGTACTGTAAAACAAGAGCTAATTAAACTGGGATGGCCGGTGGAAGATGAAGCTGCCCTTAGAAAGGGAGAACACCTGGAAATGGAACTCAGAGAAACGTACAGTGCTTCCGGTTCGGTTAATGAGTCAAACAGAAGATCTTTTGTTTTACGTGATTACCAGACAGAAGCAGCTAAGGCATTGTTGGGTCAGGGAGGGCCGGGCACCGGTTTTGGAGTAATTGTTTTGCCCTGCGGCGCCGGAAAAACCATTGTTGGCATGGCGGTAATGGCCCTGCTAAAAACCAATACTCTGATCCTTTCCGCAAATGTAGCGGCAGTTCATCAGTGGATTGACGAACTGTTGGACAAAACCACCCTGAACCGGGATCAGATCGCCGAATATTCAGGTGATACAAAAGCAGTGGCGCCGGTAACTATTGCTACATACCAGATACTTACCTGGCGGCCCGCCAGGAGCGGAGATTTCCCGCACTTTTCATTATTTCGCCGTTATCCCTGGGGCCTTATTATCTATGACGAAGTGCATCTTCTGCCGGCGCCGGTTTTTCGGGTTACGGCCGAGATTCAGGCTGTCAGACGGCTTGGTCTTACCGCTACCCTGATAAGAGAAGATGGAGCGGAAGATGCCGTTTTCAGTCTGGTAGGGCCCAAGCGTTACGACGTACCCTGGAAGGATCTTGAACAGAAAGGCTGGATAGCAGAAGCGGTATGTATCGAAGTGCGGCTTAATCTGCCGGAAAAACTCAAAGTTCCTTATGCAGTGGCGGGAAAACGTGAAAAGTACCGCATTGCTGCGGAAAATCCCCTTAAAGAAGAGGCTGCTTTGGAACTTATCGCCAATCACGGCGAAGATCAGGTCCTTGTTATAGGCCAGTATATTTCCCAGCTGGAAAGCATTGCAGAACGTCTGGAAGCGCCGCTGGTAACCGGCAAGACTCCCAATGCCGAACGTGAACGAATTTATTCTTCTTTTAAAAAAGGAGAAGTTCCGGTTATTGTTGTATCCAAAGTCGCCAACTTTGCCCTGGATCTTCCCGATGCTTCCATGGCCATCCAAATCTCCGGCTCTTTCGGTTCACGTCAGGAAGAAGCCCAAAGACTTGGCCGTATACTTCGTCCGAAGAAAAATAAAAATTCATACTTCTATACGATTGTTTCCCGTTCTACGGTAGAAGAAGATTTTGCTGCCAACCGTCAGAAGTTCCTTGCGGAACAAGGCTACCGTTATTCACTGCAGTATTGGAACTCAACAGATGAGTTCCCGAAGGAGAATCAATGACATCTCCGTTTCGGCCCGTTTCATTCTGGGAATCTGCTTTAATGACATTGCCGGATGCCGCTTTTTTTGATTTAATGCGCAGTGTCCTTGGGACGGTAAAAACTCCGTTTAACAAACAAAAGCTGGTGGAAGAACTGTCAAGGTTTATCATTCGTCCCGATATTCAGGAGAATATAGCAGCTTATATTGACACTAACGATCGCCGGATTATTGCAGCAATTGCTCTTCTTTCGGAGCCTGTGCCGGGGGAACTGGAAAGCTTTTTTACCGGTGAATATTCCTATGTGGAACTTCAGAGTATGCTCCTTAACCTGGAAGAACGGCTGATCATTTATCGTTTCCGTGATAAAGGTGTTCTCCGGATAGCTTTGAATCCCCGGCTGGAAAACATCCTTGCTCCTTATGCGGCCGATAAGGGAATTTTGTTTCCTGCAATTGAAGGTAAATTAAAAGCAAATGAAACCGTTGAAAGCAGTATGTTTAACAGCAGAATCCTGGCGGCGTTATTTTCCTTCCTGCTGAACACCGAAGTACAGATTAGAGATGATGGAAAAGGAACGGTTTTCGTATTCAGAAAGAAAGCAGCAGAGCAGGGAAAGATACTTTTTCCCGGTGTGGATATTGACTCGTCTGCCGGAGGACTTTTGGCCCTGGGTCTCCTTTGCCTGGTAAAAGATGAGCTTGTTCCCGACGAAGCAAAAATAACCGCTTTCAAGGCCCTGTCCGACCGGGAA
Organism: Treponema sp.; assembly: GCA_009782495.1. Classification (GTDB taxonomy): domain Bacteria; phylum Spirochaetota; class Spirochaetia; order Treponematales; family Breznakiellaceae; genus WRIV01. The sequence goes on along the minus strand of WRIX01000042.1, from coordinate 7,184 downwards.
CGTTTGGAGCATCTGGCCGGCGGTATAGCTCTTTTCCTTCACCGCAGCAGCAATAGCTCTGCAGGCAGTACAGGCAAAATTGGCGAGGTTCCTTTTCAAAACAGAGGATTGCTGAAAAGTATAATACGCCTTGTCGGTAATTTTGCTGATATTGCAAAAGATTGCAAGATACTGCCTGAAGCAACAATGATAAAGCTGGCGGAACTGTTCCGGCGGCAGGAAACATCAAACTGGGGTTTTCCGGAGGGGAACTTTCGTCTGGCTGCTTATAATGATCAATCCCGGTTGGGTATACCGGAGGAATTTCCTTCCGCGTCGATTCTGCTTCGCTCCCTTGTGGATTCCGGCCTTTTTTCGATCGTAATAATGGACGGGAAACATTGTTACTATCCGTCTCAATTGTTTGACACAGAAAAATCCGCAAAAAAACCGGTATCCGGCCGGTCTGGTGTGCAAAAACAGCCTTGTATCGCAATGGATTCCGGTTTATCCTGCATACTCTATCCCGAAATCACTTTTGCCGATGCAATGGATTTGGCTGCTTTTTCTTCTGTTGAGGAAACAGGAACAACAGTCCGTTTTTCACTTTCCCGGGATTCCGTTGTCCGGGGTTTTGACCGGGGTTACAACGCGGAGTTTTTATGGGAATTGCTGGAACGGCTTTCAGGCGGCAGGTCTCCGGACACGCTCAAATGGAACCTTGATGATTGGGAAAAACGCTGGAAAGACGTTTCTTTAAATCAGGGAGTAATACTAACGCTTGGCGGTGAACGGATTTATCTTGCCGAAACCGAACCTATAGCTTCCCTGATTAAGCAGAATCTTGCGCCCGGTATTTACCTTTTGTCAGCCGGGATAGACGAAGCAGCTTCGGCTTTAAGCGATGCCGGAGTAGATATTGTAGGACGGCCAAGTATTACAGTAAAAAGCAGGACGGCAAATGAGAGGGCAGTTGAAACAAACATCAGAATAATAAATAAAGTAAAAAATGAAACCGTTATTGAATCAATTGTTGGACCGCGGGAATCAACAGAGACTTCTTTGGAACGAACCGTTGAAAATTCTGCGGAACAAATAGAACAAATAAAAAAACGATTCTGTCTGGTTCTGGATACGTTAAAACTTACCAAACAGGAACGGGAAGAACTGGAATCCAGAATAGAGCGCCGCATGATAGTAAGCGAAACCCAGTTAAAGGATACTTCACTTCGCTATGAAAAACTGGAAGCCCGTTCTCTGGATTATGTCGGAAAAACCGGTGTTGTTAAACAGGCTATTGTTTCCGGCTCTCTCCTGGAATTGAGTTGTCTTAACGGAGAAAAGATCCTGGGTTTTCCGGAAAGCCTGGATAAAAAGGGCGGAGAGATGATCCTTTCCATTAAACCAAGAGACGGCGGAGAGCCGCAAAAACTAGCGCTTGGAAAGATCAGTGTTATCAGGCGTATTAAACAGTCGATATTTGGAGTTTAATTACTCCTCTTCGAATTTATTTTCAAAGAGTTTAGCAAGGGCTTCCACGGCTTCTTTTTCGTCTTTGCCCTCTGCGATAATGGTTATTTCCGCGCCAAAGGCCGCACCCAGGGTGATGATACCCATGATCGATTTTCCGTTTATCCGATCATCTTCCCGTTCAAAAGAAATTTCACATTCAAAATCTTTTGCAGTCTGAACCAGTAAAGCTGCCGGGCGGGCGTGGATTCCGGCCCGGTTTATTACCTTTACTATTTTTTGGTACATCTTTAAATTACATCCTCGGGTCCATAGTAAACAGAACGGGCCTGATTGCTTTCTATCCATTTAAGAATATTCTGGTTGAATTCTTTTGATGAATTGTAACCCATCTTCTTAAGCCTTTCGTTCATTGCTGCTACTTCGATAATAATGGGAATATTCCGGCCGGGTTTTACAGGAATTTCAAGCTTGGGAATATTAACACCCAAAAACTCCATAAACTTTTCTTCACTGCCCAGTCTGTCATAGTTTTTAGTGGCATCCCATTCTTCCAGCATCACAACAAGCTGTATCTGCTTGCTGTCACGGATTGCCCTGACGCCGAAGAGGTGGGTGATATTTATAATCCCCAGGCCCCTGATTTCCATGTGATGGCCGATTATTTTGTTAGCTCCTTCGCCCAGGAGGACATTACCGTTAATGCAATGCATTTCGACTACATCGTCGGCAACAAGCCGGTGACCGCGCTCAATCAATTCCAGCGCTGTTTCGCTTTTTCCCACTCCGGAATCACCCAAAAGGAGTACGCCCAGACCCCACACTTCAACCAGCACCCCATGTATACTTTTTTTAGGCGCAAAGATATTTGCAAGAATTCGGGTAAGGCGGATTACAAATTCCGATGTTTCCAAATCGGTCTGGAGCAGAGGACATTCAGCCTTTTCGGCCGCATCAAAAAAATCCCGTTCCGGACTAAGGTTGTGTGTAAAAATACAGCACGGAAGCTGATAAGAAAAAAGCTTACCAATAGAATCAACATTGTTTTCGCTGGCAAGATTTTTAATAGCCGCCACTTCACCGCGGCCAAAGACCTGAATCCGTTCATAGGCAAAAGAATCGAAAAAACCCATTACCGCAAGACCCGGCCGGTTCAGGTTGGGTACAGTTATTACCCTGCCCAAACCCCTTCTGCCGCCTATACAACGAAGATTTAAAGAATTATGTTCTTTTAAGTCAATGTCAATTAAATCCAGAACTGTAAATTCTTTCTGCGAAGCCATGACTTTTAGTATAACGTAAAAAAACTAAAGAGGGCAAGGAATATATACCGGATCATTCTTCTCTAAGCAGCACTTCCCTAAAACCCGCTGTCCCGAGCTTTTCCGATACGGTCTTAAGCTCTTCCTGTTTAAGGCCGGTCAAAATTACCCGGTAGTAATCACCAAATCGCTCATAGGCAGGATTAAGTCCTGTCTTTTTCAGTTTTTCAAAGGTTTCTACCGCATATTCCGGATGCTTGTAAGCGCCCACCTGTATCCTGTAGTGTTTGCCGGTAATACCTTCGGGAATAGCCGGCTGGAACCTGACAGCGCCCGTCTCAACCCAGGGCTGCGTAAAAACTGCGGCGGCGGTATCTGCCCGCACAGTATCTGCACGTACTGTCGGCAACTGTTCTTGATTCTGGCTGTGTATAATTGGCTGTTGTCCTTGATTCAAGTCTTGAGTCCGGACGGGAACATTTTCCGGATTTGAGTAGGGTTCCGCCGACGCAGGCCGTATTTGAACAGCCTGACCCGGCTTTGCCGGAAGGCTTACCTCATACAGGCTTTCCACTTTTACCGGTGCGGTGCCGGTATTTATCATGTCTAACTGCTCAGCTGCTGCCCGGGACAAATCAAGTATACGGGCTGCCACAAAGGGGCCTCTGTCATTGACCCGTACCGTAACGGTTTTATTGTTGTGCTGATTGGTAACCTTCAGCACAGTTCCAAAGGGTAATATGGGATGAGCGGCAGTTAATTGTGAATCGTTAAAAATTTCCCCTGATGCTGTGGGCCGGCCGTTAAATTCCCATCCATACCAGGATGCTATTCCTTCCTGATAAAAAATTCCCCGGTTTACCTCTCCAATCTGCGCTTGAGCGAAACAAAGAGTAACCGCAATGAAACCCGATACCAAAACAAGTATTGTCCTTTTCATACTTTAAATATCGGCATAAAATAAGCTCTTTTAACAAAGATTTTATATTGCCTTTATGTCAGCATCTGAATACATCAGAACCGAAACAGCAAAAAGGTCATATCATCATGCTGAGGTGTATTCTGTCTGTAGTCTTCCAGGAATACGGGCAGTATTTTGCTGAATGACTTATTTTTCCCCACTGATTCCTGTAACAGAAGAGTAAGCCGTTCTTCTCCAAATTCCTCACCTGCGGGATTGTCCTGTTCAGATATGCCATCGCTGTAAATAAGCAAGGTATCTCCTGACTCCACAGGAAAAGAGCAAACAGACGGTTCGATACTAAGTTCAACACCAATCGGCAAATTCACCCTGCTCTTCTGAAGTGACACTTTTTTTCCTTTCCGCAAAAACACTACGTGAGCATGTCCCATATCGGCTATACGAAGTATTCGGGACTCAGCGTCATATATAAGAAAAAAGCCTGTAAGATATTTTTCCATGTGAAAGGAGTTTATGATTGATAAATTCAGGTTAACAAGCAAATCCTTAAGTCCTCTTTTCATATCATAACTCTGCAAAAATCCCCAAACTATAGACACAACAAGAGAAGCGGTTACCCCTTTGCCGGAAACATCGCAAAGAGAAGCAAAAAATTGCCTTTCGCTTATTTTTTTAATAAAGTAAAAATCTCCTCCAACTCCCTTTGCAGAAGAACACCAGGCATCCACATTTACATTGAACTTTTTTATATCATCAGCATTGGCCAAAAGCCGTTCCTGTAAAAGACTTGCCTGCGCTATATCATCATTTGTCATTTCTACAAGATAATTTGCAACGTCCTGCAGCGAAAGTATGCCGCTAAAGGCCCCCTGTGAGTCGACCAGAACAATATATTCATTCTGTTTATTTTCCCCGTCATTATTATTTTTTCCGTTTTGACTGCGGAGTTGCTCAAGAACAACAAGAATATTCCGCTCTCCGGCATATACATTAACTGCTTCAGAGGTCTCCCCTGCAGTTTTCTTGGATATAATATCCCTGCCAAAGCGTTTGCCAAGAAAAAGAAAAAGCTTATCCCGCCTGATAATCCCAATAGGCTGCTTTCTTTCATCGGTGATGCAAATAACAGAAATATCATTGCGTTGCTCAAGTTCGTCTGCCACTTCAATAATGTTTTTGTTATACTCCGTATACCAAAAATACTTCGCCAAACGCTGCAAAGTATTGGGATAAGACTTAACAGGTTCACTGGTTCTGGATATAAGATGATCATTACGAACTGTCATCCGTGGAATTGGCAGCCAGGATTTAAGTGTCATAAAATTTTCAGGATTCCGTACTGCTTCTCTGGTCATATTAACCGCCCCCTTACGCGGTAATTTTTTTTACTTTATAATTATTACAAAATCATAAAAAAATAGTTAATTTTTGAATAATTTATATTACTCTAACGGTTTTCTAACACATGGAGTTGATGTTATATATATGACAATAGAATATTTTATGAGTACAGATGGAAAAAATACCGAAATTAAAATAGCAGGGGATTGCGATATGTACAGCGTCCGGGAATTTTATTCAAGTATTGAAAAAATCCTGCTAACAGGCTGCGATAAAGCGATTCTGGATCTGAATGGAGTTGATTACCTGGACAGTTCCGGTGTCGGGGCAATCATCAGAATTATCCGGCTGGCCAAGGAAAAGCAAATTACCCTCAGGTTCCGGGGAATTCAAAATACTCCAAGAAAAGTCCTGGAGATGTCAAATATTCTTTCGCTAATTACTGAGGAATAATAAACTATGAAACACTTAATCATAAGAAAACTAATCGTAGATGAGTATAATGAATTATTTGATGCAAAAGGAATGAAATATATTGAATTCGACAGTGTTTATTCCAGAATCAGGGAATATTGCAAAATAATTCTTAAAGACTGTCCCGAAATGTTTAAGGAAGAAAACCTGCTGGAACAACAACTTTCCGAAATTGTAAAAAATGGCATTAAACACGGAAACAGATGTAACCCTGCAAAAAAACTTAAGGTCTGGTATGATTTGCGCAAGCGCGCCCGTTTTATTGTCGAAGATCAAGGCGAAGGTTTTACCTGCATCGATCAATGGAACGAATTCTTTAAAAAACGGCAAATTGCTTTGTTTAACGAAGATTTTGACGCCTTTCTTGAACTGGCCAGTTTCCGCGGACCTGACAGCGACGAAGATGACGGCGGAAACAGCCTTATAGCCGCGTTGGAATTCTGGAACGGCGGAATGATCTACAATGAAGCAAAAAATAAGGTAGGTGTGGTTCGCTGGTTCCGCAGCGGATCGGAAAAATCATCTATAAAATAATCTTTCTCCAGCCGGACAGTACCGGCATAAATCGTGTTTCCCTAAACATCAACCGTAAACCGCCACAGCCTGTTTTTATCCTTTTCCGAAGCATAGCCGATTCCTATCCGCTTTGTTTCCGTAAAAGCAGGCCGCTTTTTATCATCCTCTATCCACAGCCGTCCGGATTCCGCGAGATTTTCTTTATTAAGCGATTTATCTATCAGTAACTCTTTGGTAAGTTTTCCGGGGCCATTAAACCCTTCTATACCCCGAATCAGTACCGCTTCGGGAAAGTTCTTTTTGCCGCTGACCACATTTAAAAGCCAATGTACGCCGTAACAAAGATAGATGTACGCATGGCCGCCGTCTTCGTACATAATAGCAGTACGGTCTGTTTTTCCTTTATGTGCGTGGCAGGCGGTATCTTCTTCGCCGTAATATGCTTCCGTTTCGGTAATCCGCAGTTTAAGTATTTTCCTTCCGGTTTTTCTGCAAAGCAGTTTTCCCAATAAATAACGCGCAAGGGTAACGGCGTCTTTACGGTAGTCTCTTGCGGAAAGTCTGCGGGACACTACAGTTCCAATTCTTTTACTTCAATTTTTCTGCCCTTATTCACCAGGCAAAAAAACCGGGCAGTAAGAGGTCCGGAGACGGGACATTCCAGAATGGCAAAAGTAGGACCGGCATTGCTCCGCGAACGGCCTATACTGCCGGGGTTCAAAAGAAAGATACCGTTCACCATGGAACAATGGGGAGTATGGGTATGGCCGAACAGGGCCGCTTCGGCTCCGGCAGTTCCGGCGGCGGCAGCTATGGTCTGTCCGCCCCCATCAACACCATAGCGGTTACCATGTGTCAAAAAGAGTTTACGGGGAATTTCCACTACCAGGGTATCGGGAATTAAAAAGTTAAGATCTCCGTTACCCCGGACTTTGTACCAGGGGACTGCAAAACCTGCTTCAGCAGAGGCAGGAGCCAGATCATCTGCGCCGTCACCGAGAAAAACCGCGGCAGCAAAAGCTGTGTTCTGTTCCGGATACTCCTGCCGGGCCCAGACAAGAACCGCCGTTAAAGCCGGTACATTGCCATGAGAATCAGAAATGACCAAAACTGAAGAATTGCCTGTACTCATATCCTACTGTTAAAAATTCAATAAAAATGATTTAATATAGATATACATGATATACCTTGGCGCGATTTTTGCAATAGCCGGAAGCCTT
>WRIX01000041.1 GCA_009782495.1 Treponema sp. | reverse complement strand
AGGCGCAAAGGACGCAGAGAATATTAATATAATTTGAACTTTATTCGAAAACTTCTCGTTTTTCTTTGCGTTCTCCGCGCCTCCGCGTGATAAATAATGTAAAATATTAGTCGTTACAGCGTACTGGTGCCGTTTCAGGGGGCAACCTACAATATGCAGCGTTGTTTTGTCTTGCCATACGCTAATGACGATCTGAGGGGGTAGTGGAGAATCCTTTACGGCTGTTAGCAACAGACGTAAAGATTCGGAACGAGGGGGAGCAGCGTACATAATTGCAGCACCGTTGTGTTTACACCCATGAAGCGGCTACGGGAACGTGCTTGCCCCGCAGGAGGGGAACGCTGCAATGCCGGGGATTTTCGGCATGATACAACACTGGCCACGCCAGAGCGTGCGTCGAAGGCAGCCATGACCGTCATCCCCGGCAGAGCAGATTCCCCTTATTGCGGGGGCGTGCACGAACCAGATGCGCTTCATGGGCGTTACCATAACGGCGCTCCCCCTAATAAAAAACTACAACATGGAATATTGCCGAGCCGGTTTCGGTCGGCGGAAAAGGCCGAACCGTCGCACAGGGACAGAGCGTCTTCCTGAACGAAACGGCCGTTGACGCGGCGGGTTGTGAATATTTTGAACGGGTGAATGAATAAAGAGTCCTGTGTATTACCTGTTTTCGGATGCTTTTTTCTTTTCTTACTTTTTATTAATAGCTTTGCCCAATATTTTTATCAAATCATGATATTTCCCGTTTATTTACGAGTATATCAGTATTAGGGTAACAATAATTTTCTAAACCGTTATAACTATAGGCATTCATTAATTAGCAGATTCTTTTTTGTACTTTGTTATTATTTTGGCAATAAGTTCGTCAATATCTAATTCACCTTCCAGGCATTTCCGTAATTGATTTTTATTTTCGGCAGTAAGAGGCATATCTTCCATTGCCATTGTAAAATTAACATTTTCGATAATATAATCAATATCAGCAGCCGCAATATTTTCAGACATACTGAAAAACCCCTGTTTTTTTATATACATTCAGTTTGCTATTAATCTTTGCCTTTCTATTTCCGCACTTTCATGCAATTCTTCCAGCAGTTTCATGATACCGTCTGCTACGGCCTGTTTCTTATCATCAATTCCGTCTGCTTCCGCCTTAGAGCGAATTTCGTCTCTGAAGGCAGAACAACTCATGACAGGTCCGGCTGTCAGGCGCACCAAATCCTCGCTTACATAATCGTCCATCATATCTCCCGGACGAACATGGAGTACTTCTCCATTAATTGCTACAGGGCACATATAATCAAATATCCGTATGTAGGAATCAATTTCTCTGACACCGCGTTTGGTAGAAGGATCGCCGGGGCGGTAGCGTGTACCCGAAGGAAAAACCAACACCATGCCGCCCTTTTCTTTGGTCCGAATAAGAGCCCGTGTTGCAGCGCGGTTAATCGCCGCACTGCGAAGCAATTCATCTTTGCATTTTTCAGGATCCAGTCCCTGAAGCGAACGGCTGGGATAAATTACTATTCTGGTATAGGCGCTTGCAAAGGCAGCAACTACAGGGCTGTCCTCGGTCAGCTTCATGCCGGCAATGGCCACCAGGGAATCAGCTATTGGGATGCCGCCGTCTTCCTTTCGCAGCAGACTGTCAATAAGTGAAAGATCCATATTGCTGTAATGTTCCAACAGAAGAATGCAGGAGCGGCCTTCGTTAAGGAGACGGTATAATTCATGAATGTTTTCCATGCCGGAAATTCCCGAACCGGGAAGAACGAGGGTTTCTACCATCTTGTCCAGTAAAGGACGGATTTCGGTATTTCCCCGCTGATAGACATTGTCTTCGTCAACTTTTTTTACGGCCCTTGATTTGGCGACCGCTTCTTTGATAATATCCTGAAACGCAGTGGTAAGAGTTTCCATACTTGCATTATAATATACCCTTCCCGTCTCATACAAGAGGCAGCCGGGAAGCAAATCAATTCGGTTGACAGACTTCACCGGTCAATAGATAATTAATATAAAATTGTGGAAGATGTTATTATTATCGGGGGCGGTGTTTGCGGCTGTTCACTGCTCTATGAATTAAGCCGGTATAAAATCTCTGCTCTTCTTTTGGAAAAGGAAAACGATATTGCCTGCGGGACAACAAAGTCCAACAGCGGCATTGTACATGCGGGTTATGATCCCAGGCCGGGAACTGCAATGGCCCGGTTTAATGTAGAAGGCAATGCGTTAATCGAAAAACTAAGCGCCGATTTGGATATTCCCTATAAAAAGATTGGTTCTCTGGTTGTTGCTTTTGACGAAACCGAACAAAAAACAATCGAAAAAATATTGGAAAGAGGCATTAAAAACGGCGTTCCGGGACTAAGGATTTTTTCCGGCAGGGAACTCTTTGCAATCGAACCGAATTTAAACCGTAAGGCGGCAAGCGCACTTTACGCACCAAGCGCCGGAATAATTTCACCCTGGGAGCTTGCAATTGCTCAGGCTGAATGTGCCGTACAGGGCGGAGCAAAAGTAACACTGGATTGCGAGGTAAAATCAATAAAAAAAGAAAACGATACTTTTATTATATCTACAAATAAGGGTGATTTATTCTCCCGCTATGTAGTTAATGCCGCCGGGGTTGACTCAGATACGGTAAGCCAAATGGCCGAACCAAAACATTTTACCATCATTCCCGAAAATGGTGAGTATTATATACTTGATAAAACCGAATTTAATCTTGTAAAAACCGTTGTTTTTCCCTGTCCTTCAAAACTGGGTAAGGGTGTTTTGGTCTCTCCAACAGCGCATGGCAATATTATTGCCGGCCCTGATAAAAAAGATATTGCCAAAGATGATTTTTCAACAACTGCCGCCGGCCTTGAGTATGTGCGCAAAAATGCACTTCGTATCGTACCGTCGATCAACTTCAGAACTTCGATCCGTAATTTTTCCGGAATACGCGCAAATTCCGATTATAAAGACTTTATTGTAGGTGAATCAAAACATACGCCGGGTTTTTTTAATATAGCAGGCATCAAATCGCCGGGGTTGTCGTCCGCACCTGCAATCGCAAAAGAAATAACCAAATTACTGCATGACAAAGGTTTAAGCAATGAGTTAAATCCTCTCTTCACGGCAAAACGCCACGTTATCCGTTTTAAAGAATTGGGCGAAGCAGAAAAAAGCGAAGTGATCCGGAAAAATCCGCTTTACGGCGCAATAGTTTGCCGCTGCGAAACAGTTACCGAAGGGGAAATTGCCGATGCTTTTAACCGTCCTTTACCGCCGCGTTCAATTGACGCATTAAAACGCCGCTGCTCTCCGGGAATGGGGCGCTGCCAGGGCGGTTTTTGCAGTCCGAAAGTACTCGCCATGACAGCCAAACACTTTAATATGGAAATGGAAGATGTACCGAAAGACAAAACAGGTATGTACATTGTAACCGGAAAAACAAAGTTATGATCAGCAAAGATACTTATGATGTGATAGTGGTAGGCGGCGGGCCGGCAGGGCTTGCTGCGGCTCTCTCCGCAAAAGAAAGCGGCGCAAAAGATGTTTTGCTTCTTGAACGCAATCTGAACCTTGGCGGTATCCTGAATCAATGCATACACAACGGGTTTGGTCTGCATGTATTTAAAGAAGAATTAAGCGGCCCGGAATACGGAGAACGCTTTATCAAACAACTACAAGCAACAGACATTACCGTGCTTACCGGAGCGATGGTACTTGATGTTTCAAAAAGCAGAACAGTTAGTTTTATTCACAGTCATTACGGTTATTCAGCGGTGTCCGGAAAAGCCGTGGTGCTTGCTATGGGCTGCCGGGAACGGACAAGGGGTGCGATAGGAATTCCCGGGTCCAGACCATCGGGAGTTTTTACCGCCGGTTCCGCCCAGCTCTACATGAACATAGAAGGCCGGACAATAGGCAAACGAATCGTAATCCTTGGTTCCGGCGACATCGGTCTTATTATGGCGCGCCGCCTTACCCTTGAAGGAGCAACCGTACTTGGGGTGTTCGAAGTTCTACCCTATTCCGGCGGTCTTACCCGGAACATCGTACAGTGTCTGGAAGATTACGGTATACCGCTCCACCTTTCCCATACAATAACGGAAATTCGCGGCAGCAAACGTGTGGAACAGGTTGTAATAAACAAGATTGATGAAAACCGCAATCCCATTCACGGTACGGAAAACCTGATTGATTGTGATACCGTGCTTCTTTCTGTAGGATTAATTCCCGAAAACGAACTTTCCCGTAATGCCGGTATTGCCATAGATCCAAAAACCGGCGGCCCGGTCTTTTTCGAAAACATGGAAACATCGGCCCCGGGGATATTTGCCTGCGGTAACGTTGCCCATGTACACGATCTGGTTGACTTTGTCAGCGCGGAAGCGGCGAAAGCCGGAAAAAACGCAGCATTATTCGCAAAGAACGGAACAGCTGAAAACGGAAAAGCACCGGTAAATTTGCTGTGGGGAGAAGGGATCGGCTATGTGGTACCGCAAAAGATACGCCCCGCAAATGCAGAAAAAGTTACAGAGATCTTTTTTCGTTCAACAGCGATGTACAGGAAATCAATAATAGAAGTCCGCTGCAAAAACGAAGTGCTTGCTTCGTTTAAACGGGAACACCTTGTCCCCGGCGAAATGGAAAAAATCGTTTTACCAAAAGATATTATCGAAAAAGCAAAAGGCAGGGATCTTACCGTTTGCATAAACAGTACAACCAGGCAAACTGAGCCGAACATTCAATTCAGGACAACAGACAGTGAAGGCCGGATTGAACTTGTCTGCATTGTCTGTCCCAAAGGCTGCCGTTTAAAAGTTAATCCGGCCGAAAGCTTTGCCGTAACCGGCAACACCTGTGAACGGGGCAAAACTTACGGCAAACAGGAGGCAGCAAATCCAACACGTATAATCTGCTCTACGGTATGCATTAAAGATACAGAACTGTCACGTCTGCCTGTAAAAACCGATAAACCCATTCCAAAGGAAACAATCTTTGATGCAATGAAGCTGTTGAACGGACTTGAAGTAAACGGACCTGTTAAAAGCGGCGATATTATTGTTAAAAATATACTTGGTTCCGGTGCAAATTTTATTGCTACCCGGAGTCTGTAAATGTTTTTTTATTTTAATTCCTAAGCTTCCAATCCGCTCCGACTACGGTATTATTATAAAACCGGGTTCCGGCATTCGGTAAATTAATACGCAAACCTGTCCAGCCGCCAATTACAATATTATGATGAACGCTGTAATTGGAGCAGTAATTGTCTATATACAGACCATCGCGAAGTTTATACATTGTCCCGTAGATTTGCCCGTACATCAAAATAGTATTCGCCGGGTACATCAAGCAGCGATAATGCACCGGTGATATAGAATGGGTTTCCAGGATGAGGCGTGTACGGATCCGAGTCACTATATTGGTTGTCACCGGTTATAGCATCCGCCAGCTTTACCGTCCTGCCACTTACCGATTGAATAGGCGATACAAATGCTGTCCATGCAGACTGTCCGTTTTCTCCGGGCCATATAACCAGTCTTGCACCTGTAATATCAGCAGGAAGGCTACAATTCGCAACAACGGTGTCTTTATTGGTACCTTTTTGCGCTACATCACGTTTGTAGTCATGTATGGCAGACATGGACGGCCTCATGTTGGGATACCTTGCCTCTACCATGGAATCCATGTCGGCGAATAGCTGTGGAAAGGTTGTATCTGTATATTCTATATATTCGCTTATATCGGCAGCATAAATGTTGCCACGATATTTTTTCCATTCCGGAGTAATACGGATGGTAGGCGTTATTACGACATTAGCACCCGGCATGGCCATCAAAGTAACCGGTTTTCCGGTGTTCCTTCGGGTCCCTGGGCAAAAACTTTACCCTGAAAAATTGAAAAAGCCAGAAATACGATCATAAGCAGGAGAACACTCAAGCTAACAATTTGATAATTGCAAGAGATTTGTTCAGGTTTTGTTTTCATTTTGTGCCTCATTAAACGTACAGAAGTTTTAAAAAACAAGTAGGTTTACTACCTTCCTATTGCGGCGCCGCATTTTTTATCGCACTGATCATGTGCTGAATAACAGCGGCACTTTCGGCTGAATTCGGCTGCCCTGTATTGCGGTTAAACAAAGTACAGTCTCCGTCTTCATACGTAGGATCGAAACTGCCGTTATCCCAGTAGCAGGGAACAATTCCATTTTCCCTTGCCCTGCTGTAGAAATGATCAATATAATTCAGCCTGCTTTGCTGTGCAGTTGCATCATTCGCTGCATTATATTTGGGATTGCCCACATGTTTTGAATATTTGAACGGGCCATTTTCACCAATAATTATCGGGATATTTTTATTGATAAATTTTGTTTTAAAAGCCTTAAAGACAGAATCAATTGCAGTTTTTTCCTGCCTTGTACCCCAATTAGGGGTTGTAGTCCTCATTACAAAATTTACAGGATCGTAATAATGAAAGGCAACAATTTGCCTGCCCTTAGCAGTGTCAGTGGGAAGTATAAACTGCGTTCTGGAATTGGAGATTGAGTAATGAGCGTTGTAACCATAGTAAATAAGATAACGCAGAGCGTTGTTGCCTCCGGTACTGCGTACCGCATCGGTAAACCTTTGATTCCAGTCATTAATAATCTTGTATTCCTGTGAAGTACCCGGTGTACCAAAAACACCGTTATTTATTTCGTTAAATCCCTGAAACATCAGCCAGTCGCCGTAATTAATAAAATACCCGGCTATCTGCCTCCACACTTTTTCAAATTTATTGCTTATGGAAGGATCGTTTTTTGACTTATCAATCAAAAGCCAGCCGCCCATATCATGGTGACCATCGTGGTGTATATTGATTATTGCCTTAAGTCCCGCATTTTTTGCATAACCGGCCACTTCTGCAACACGCTTGAGCCATTGATCTTCAATTTTGTAATCCGGCGCAGGCCCTATGTGTCCATTCCAAGTTACCGGAATACGTACAATGGTAAAGCCATGAGCCTTAAATCCGTTAAAAACAGCTTGATTTACCCTGGGATTATACCAAACTGTTTCAATTGATACTGGTTTATCGGAATTTGTCCAGAAATCAACAGCGTCAAGGGAATTACCCAGGTTTATACCTACTGTTATTCCTTCATCTCTGAAATATTCAAAGGCCGTTTTTGTCGACATTGGTTCGGAAATATTAGTACCAGCGCTATTTCCGGAAGCAGTTATTAAAAAACCCTGTACTGCAACTATCAAAATAATTCCGAACTGTTTTATATACTTTTTCATAATAACTCCTTGTTAATTCTTTCCTTTTTGTAAACGCCAAGAACCGCATTAAAAAGCGAATCGCCTTCTTGAAACAATGTTGCATGATGGAAGTGGTTAATAACCCCATTACCTCCTTACTGTACTACGGTTTCCGCTCCCCGTCTGCTTAATACGTTGAGCGAAGCCAGGTCAATATATAAATAATCTCCATCCTCATAAACTTTTAGTTCGCCGGTAGCTTCAACCCATGATTCTGCGGCGGGATATTGCTGTGCACGATTTTTATCCCATTTCACTTCAAAACCGACATTAGCGTCAAAACCGCAGCAGCCGCCGGGACCGTAGCGGACAACAAAACAGAACGGTTCTTGATCTTCCTTGTATTGTTCGCTCTTGAAAATCCCTTCCAGTTTTATTGTTTTTCCCAAATAATCTTTAGCGTTCAGGTAAACGTCGCTAACCTGTGTGGCAAACATTTTTTCACGTATTTCCACAATACCGTTTTTCTTTGTCCTGCCGTAGTTAATCGAAAAAATCAAGACCATTACCGCCAGTATGGCTATGCCGATAACAAGACTATTTTTTGCGGATTGATTTTTGCTCACGCTTTCCCCTCCCTGTATTTGTTTATTGCTCTTGATGCAAGCAAAGTTTCGGCAAGCCAAAATATTACAAAGACAAGAATGTTTATCAGAACAACACTTGCGCCTGTTGGCATAGCATATATATACGAAATAACTACACCGGCAAAAAAGCAAACTATTGAAATAACAGCGGAACAGAAAGTAACGCTTTTAAATTTTTTAAAAAGACGCATTGAGCTAAGTGCAGGAAAAACAATCAAACTGGAAATGAGCATGGCGCCCATCATACGCATACCCAGTACAATGGTAAGTGCGGTTAAAAAGGCAATGAGCATATTGTACAAGCCGGTTTTTATTCCCGTTGCTTTTGCAAAGGTTTCATCAAAAGTAATAATGAATAATTTGTGGTAAAACATGATAAAGAGAATAAGTACGATAGCCGAAAGAGCAATGCTCAGGTAAACGTCAGCTTTTGACATGGCAAGGATACTGCCGAAAAGGTAATTACAGACATCGGTATTCATACCCGTTGTCTGGGATATTATTGCTACGCCCAGAGCAAGAGATGCGGTTGAGATAAGGGCAACTGCGGCATCGCCCTTGATTTTACTGCTTTCACTCAGACGCAAAAGTAAAAAAGCGGCGGCTATTACTATCGGAATTGCAACACCCAAGGGAGCCATATTGAGCGCAGTGGCAAGGGCAAGGGAACCAAAGCCTACATGGGAAAGGCCGTCTCCTATCATTGAATAGCGTTTTAAAACCAGACTTACACCAAGCAATGCGGCGCAGATTGAAACAAGGGCGCCGACTATAAAAGCTCTGACCAGAAACGAGTAACTAAACATATCAAATAATACTTCAAACATTATAACCCCCAAAAAACTCCCTGCCTGTCTCAGAACGCTGATAGTCTTCCATACTGCCGAAGAAAAGCTGCCGTTTTTGCAAATGCAGCACCTTTGTTGCGCAATCGGCGGCTCCGGTTTCGTGGGATACCATGATGATAGTCATATCTGTTTCACGGTTAATTGTTTCAAGCAAACGGTACAATTCCGTGCTTATCAGGGGGTCTAATCCGGCAAAGGGTTCGTCCAGCACGAGGAGCTTTTCGGCAGCGCACAGGGAACGTGCCAATAACACACGCCGCTGCTGACCGCCGGAAAGTTCCCGAAAGCAACAATCCTTTAATTCCGCAATGTCAAGCAGCCGCATATTCTCTTCCGCTTTATGTTTTTCCGCCTGACTGTAAAACGGCCATAATCTTTTCTTCCCCAAATTTCCGGCAAGAATAATTTCCAAAACTCCGGCGGGAAAATCCTGTCTGGCGGCAATTTGCTGCGTAAGATAGCCGGTTTGGGATTGGTTAAAATCAGTACTGAAATTGATTGTTCCTTCCATCGGGTTAATAAGCCGCAATAAACCTTTGATGAGTGTAGATTTTCCGGAGCCGTTTTCTCCGGCTACAAGGAGAAAATCTCCTTTCTCTACAAAAAAATTGAGGCCGTGAACTACAATATGTCCGTCATATCCCAACGAAATGTTTTGGCAGTCTATCATCACATTCAGTACAATGCCTCCCGCAGATTTATGATGTTGTTACGCTGTATTGTCAGGTAACCAAGACCGGCATCAAAGTCCCGCTTTGTAATATTGTGGCAGGAGTGAAGCAGCAGCTTCTTCGCGCCGGTTTCTTCGCTTATTGTATTGGCCATTCGTTCGTTTGACAGTTCAATGTGAAACACAACCGGAATTTTTTCATCCCTGATTTTGTTGATTAAAAAAGCGACAGTTGCCGCGCTCGGTTCGGTTTCCGTGGAACAGCCGGGAAAGGCGGCAAAATAATTCAGTCCGTACGCATCGGCGAAGTAGCGGAACGGGAAGCGGTCGGCGAAAACGATTGTATTCCGTTTTGCGCCGGAAACTGCCTCGGCAAAAGCGGTATCAAGCTGTTTCAATTCTTTAATATAGGCGGCGGCGTTTTCTCTGAAAAAACCGGCGTTGGTGGGGTCGGATTCACACAGCAAGCCGGTAATTGCTTCAACAATCAGCACTGCATTTTGAGGAGAAGTCCAGACGTGTTCATCGTAAGCGGCTTCTTCGTCATCATCGTCATCTTCCATTCCTTCGACAATTTCTTCTTCGACAGCCTCTACTGCATCCATCATGGCAAGGATTTTTATGTTACCGGTGTCCATGGATTGAAGAATCCGGTCTATCCATTTGTCCGATTCGCCGCCTCCGTAGATAAAAATATCACTGTTCTGAATGGTGATTATGTCCCTTGGCGAAGGTTCAAATGAATGGCTTTCAGATCCGGGCGGCAGCAGCATGGTCAGGTTTACCCGGGAACCTCCGGTTCCCACGTTTCCCGCAATTTGGCGGACAAAATCATAAGGAGGAAAATTTGTCGTGGTTACGTTGATTTTGCCGTCTTGATTGCGTGTTACAGCGTTTTCGTTTTTGCTGCAAGCGATTACGCCGGATACCAGCGTAAGCACTATCAATATCAAAAATATTTTTTTCAAAATAACCTCCCTGAAAATGAGTGTGGTTTTGGGGGTGTATTTCCATGGAGATCATTTTACCTGTATTTTATAGTCAGGACAAGTAATTGGAATACTCTCATTGACATTTTGGTTGAAGATGGTATATTTATATAAAATAAAACCCAAGGCAGATATTTTAAAATCTGATTTTTTGAACAGCCTCGGTTATTCATGTTTATCAAAAGGTGGAGAAAATGATAGATGTAGAAGCTGAAGTAAACAAACACAGAAATTGTAAAGACCGGAGCAAACTCGAAGGAGTTATCCAGGAATATAAAAATCTTGTGTTTAAATATGCAAGCAATTTAACCTTAGCCGGGCGATATAATTCGGTGGTGCTAAAGTTGCAGGAAATTTGCGATAAACTTCCGAACCCGCTCACAAGGAATACAGCTGCCAGGGCACAAGGCGTTCCGCTAAAAACAGCTTCGGTAACAAGTGAAGAGAATGAGCAAATAAGCGCCGCATGGAAACAAAAAACAGGCAAATGAGGCTCTGCCGTTTCACTACTCCACTTTAAAGCGCGAAACTTCCTTTATTAAGGTTTCAATTCCTTCGCGGGTTTTTCCGCTAAGTTCGTTGACATGGTTAACAGCAACGTTCATCTGTTCCGCACCGCTTGCCATTTCGTTAATGCCCGAAGTGATCTCCTGTGTCGCTTTTTCAAGGTTTGAACTTTCGGTTATAACTTCTTTCGCACCTTCAAGCATTTCATTGGAGCCTGTCTTTACCTGACGGGTTATTTCGTTAACCTCGCCTACTCCGTCAAGGATTTGCTTGCTTCCCTCCCCCTGCTCTTCCATTGCGTTGTGTATTTGATCTTCCTGATCCGATACTACCTTGACACTTGAGTCAATCGCCTCGAATTTGGTGAGCACGTTTTCTGTTGAACTGGTTATTTTATCAATTGAGCCTTTTATCTTTTTCAGGACATTACTGATGGTTTTGGACTGCTCGCTGGAATTTTCCGCAAGTTTACGGATTTCATCGGCAACAACGGCAAACCCTTTTCCCGCTTCCCCGGCATGGGCCGCTTCTATCGCCGCATTCATCGAAAGCAGATTGGTCTGGCTGGCAATGTTTTCCATAACCGAGTTAATCTCCATAAGCCCTTCCGACTCCCTGGCAATTTCCTGAATATCCTCCGCCACTTCCTGTAACCCTGAACGGCCTACTTCCGATGCTTCACGCAAAGAATGTACGTTAGCCGCGTTGTTGGAAAGTGTAACCGTAACCGACTTGATATTTGCTACCATTTCTTCAATAGCGGAAGAAGCTTTGGCTACATTGGTTGTTTGGTTTTCTACCAACCCGTCCAGTTTATTGATGTTGTTTACAACCTGTTCCATAGTCGCGTTGGTTTCGGTTACGCTGGCGCTTTGGTTTAAAATGCGGCCTTTAATGCTTTGAATATTCGCGGTAATTTCATTCACGGCGGCAGCGGTTTCGTTCATATTGCTGGCCAGATCATTGCCGATGTCGGATAAGTTTGTTGCTTCTTTTCTGATGTTAAGGACGAGATTTTTGATTTTTTCCAGGGTCTGATTAAAGTAATTGGCAAGATCGCCTACTTCATCTTTTGAATTGAGTTTGATGGAACGTGTCAGATCACCTTCACCCTGAGCAATATCCTTGAGTGTCTGCGTTACATTGACTATTGGTTTGGTAACGCTGTTCAGGACAAAATATGCGATGATTGCAGCAATCAATAATGATATTACCGCCACTATAATGGTAAATCTGGTTATTTCGTTGACATGCCGTAACACATACGTTTCAGAAGATCCCACAATTATTGACCATGTTTGATCAGAATTACCAATGGGGAAAGACTTCATCAAAAGTTCAACATTTGTGTCAAGTGTCGGGTCGTAGGTATCGCCCCGAAAATCCGCTCCCTTTTGTATTGCCTCAAAAGCCTCCTGTCTGGCGTTGCCGTATTCAACATCGACATCGATCATATTCTTGCCTATTCTGTCAGGTAAAAAATGCCCAAGAATACACCCGTTGCTGGAATACATCACTATCAGGGCGACTTCTTCTCTGGTTTTTAAGGTTTGCTCTATTGTAGGCTGTATTACGGAAATATCCAGAAGGCAGCCGACTCTTCCCACTACTTCATCGGTACGGGGATTAATAATGGGAACCGTTATGATTATTACAAAGGTGTCTTTTCCGTTTATGGTTCGGGGGATTGGATCGTCAAAACGGTCTTTCCGGGCATTGGCTCCGTTAAGACGGGCCATAGTATCGGGAATATCGGTACTGGTACGGGTGGTAATGGTTCCGGTTTCATTGGTAACGACCATGGCGTATTGCCCGTCAGGGCTGGAACCAACACGCCCGATGAACTCTGAGTCCATGCCGTCGAGGGCATTGGGTTTCCATATTGAATAGGTAAGAATCCAACTGTCATTTTCAAGCAATGCGCCGCGGAGCAGCCTGTCAAACTGATCCCTCCTTTCCGCAGCCGGTATATTTTCATAATCTTTCATTACCCCGCCGAGTGTATTTAACGCCCGTATGTGGCTGTCTTCTCTGCCTTTCCAGTAATTGACCCGGCTTTCAAGGTAATTCGAAAGGCTTTCTTCGCTTAACTCAAGGCTTATTCTTCTGGCCTCGCGCAGGATTAACACAGCGATTACCGATATAATTACCGCAATAGTAACGATTACCATAAGACTCAGCTTGAATTTAAGTTTCATTTCCCTTTCCCCTTTTTACGCCGCCTTTGACGGTGATATTTAATCAAACGGCTCTGTTTGCGGAGGCGATTTCTTATTGTTATTTCCAAAAATGATATTCTCTGTAAGGTTGTCCAATTTGTCTAATTTTTTACAGAGATTGTTCAAGCTGTCGCATACAGATTCCAGAATTTGCATATTTTCTCTTGCATCCGCTTTAGCCTCTTTTACTGCCTTGTAACAATTAAAGGAGATGTCTATATCTTGTTCCTGATCGTCCGTCAAAGAATGCACCTGTTTTGTTTCAGTCATTATTTGATTGTATCCTTTTTTACATAATTTACACTATGTCAGCTTAATATTATTGCCTGGATGTAGCATCGTGTCAAGAATATCTGCAAGAAACAGGCCGGGAATAGATTAAATACCGCTTTTTAATGCGGCAAAGCAGCTGCATTGCCGCGGGGATTCTTACTCCACCTTAAACCGGGAAACCTCTCTTATTAAGATTTCAATGCCTTCACGGGTTTTACCGCTTAATTCGTTGACGTGGTTTACCGCTATGTTCATTTGATCCGCACCGCTTGCCATTTCGTTAATACCGGAAGATACTTCCTGCGTCTGTTTGCTGAGTTCTGTGCTTTCACGGATAACTTCTGTAGAACCTTCAAGCATTTCATGGGAGCTGGTTCTTACCTGATGGGTTATTTCATTTACCTCGCTAACCCCGTCAAGGATTTGTTTACTCCCTTCTCCCTGTTCTTCCATTGAATTGCGTATCCGATCTTCCTGATCCGATACTACATTTACACTTGAATCTATAGCCTCAAACCTGGTAAGTACGTTTTCCGTTGATTTACTTATCTTATCAATGGAACTTTTTATCTTTTTTAAAACAACACCGATGGTTTTGGACTGTACACCGGAATTTTCCGCAAGTTTGCGGATTTCATCGGCGACAACGGCAAAACCTTTTCCCGATTCTCCGGCATGGGCTGCTTCTATGGCGGCGTTCATAGAAAGCAGGTTCGTCTGGCTGGCGATATTCTGCATTACGGAGTTAATCTCCATTAGCCCTTCGGATTCGCGGGCTATTTCCTGAATGTCCCCTGCTACTTCCTGTAACCCTGTACGGCCGACTTCAGATGCTTCCTTTAACGTCTGAACATTGGTTGCGTTGTTGGCAAGCGTTGCGGTAACTGATTGTATATTTGCAACCATTTCTTCAATAGCAGAAGAAGCCCGTGATACATTGGTTGCCTGGTTTTCCACCAACCCGTCAAGTTTGTTGATGTTGGTTACTACCTGTTCCATTGTTGCATGGGTTTCGGTTACGCTTGCGCTTTGGTTCAGTATGCGGCTTTTAATGTTTTGAATATTGGCGGTTATCTGGTTCACGGTGGCGGCGGCTTCATTCATGTTACTCGCAAGGTCTGTTCCGACATCGGATAATGTCCCTGCTTCTTTCTTGATGTTAAGAACAAGATTTTTTATCTTATCCAGTGTTTTATTAAAGTTACGGGAAAGGTCGCCTATTTCGTCTTTGCCGGAAATGTTAATCTGCTTGGTAAGATCCCCTTCGCCCTGGGCAATGTCTTCCAGCGCCAAAGCCACACGCCGTATCGGAGTGGCAATTTTTCTTCCGATAAATACCGCGATAATAATGCCGATTATTAAACCGCTTGATACGATAAGGTACAATATTTTGTTAAGCATATTTATTACGCTTTCAAACTCGCTTTTTTCTACGTTAATAAAGAGCGTCCATCCATAATCGGGAAGTTCCAAAAAGGCGCCGACCCTTCTTACTCCGTCGAACTCGGTAAATTCAGTGGTGCCGTGTTTTTCCCTGAGAGCCAGCTCCACCATATCGCCCAAAGATTTCATTGCAGGATCAACCTTGCCCGCGGCCGGAGGGTTAAACCGCGACTCGACCAGTTCTGTCGCTGCGTGGGCTATGACCGTTCCTTCGTCGTCCGTCAATACCGCCCAGCCGCTTGGGTGTCTGGACTTTACCGCCGTAACCATGTCGATGAGTACCCTGATATCTTTGGCTGCAACCAGTGCGCCGATTACAGGCGCGCCCGGTTCACTGCTCTGAAAAATAGGCACCCCCATTACCAACGAAATCCCGCCGGTATTTGGATTTACAATAATTTCAGCTGAGTTTCTTCCGGCAAACGTTTCTCTGAAATATCTATCGCCTTGGCCCGCTGCCCCGGTTGCAAAACCTACAAAATGAATCGTGCCGTCAGGTAATACCATGCCCATGTCCATAGCTCCGATTCGGTCCAAATCCTCTCTCAGGCTTTCCCTGACAGCTCCCTCCCAGTCCATGGACCGGGTCCGGCTGCGATTGGCTATTTCCCATAATTGAATCAACTGGGATTCCAGCCGTGCGTTGATAAATTCGGCATTTGCCTTAACCTCTGAGGAAAGTTCGGCTAAACTGGCTTCCCTCATTGTGGAGGGGACAATAAGTTCAATAGCGGCAATAATGCCAACGGCTGTTACTAATAAGACCAACCCAATAAGCAGAGTAATCTTAATTCCTAATTTCATAGTAAACTCCCGCAAATATTTATTCGAATATTACTCTACTTTAAACCCGGAAACTTCTTTTTTCAAGGTTTCAATTTGCAAGAAATAATACCTTTCTTTTCCGGTGTTTTCGCTGAAAAAGACCTCTCTATTATGCTTTAATTCCCCCACACCCGCACAAGCTCTATCGTCAGACGGCAAGCGGCTTCCATTTCCGGAACCGAAACCCATTCATTAACACTGTGAAAATTTCTTCCGCCGGTAAAAATGTTGGGGGTAGGTATTCCCATTTGTGTAAGTTTTGATCCGTCTGTGCCGCCCCGGATTGGTTTTAGGATAAACTCCACCCCGGCCAATCCGGCTGCTTCTTCCAGTTTGGAAAGAACTTCCGGATGTTCTTCAATTTTATCCTTCATATTGTAATACTGATTTTTACACTCTACCCGTACCTGCCCGCCGGGAAACTGGGCTTCCACTGCTTTGGCAAATACTTCCAGTGCAGCAGCCCTTTCGCCGGCCTGGATTAAATCAAAATCACGGATATACACCTCCAGTTCGGCGCTTTCCAGATTTCCGGAAATTTGTGTCGGGCAATAATAGCCGTAATAACCGTCTGTGGCTTCGGGACTTTCCGATCGGGGAAGCATTGCCGCAAAAGCGGCAGCCATAAGGCATGCATTTGCCAACTCACCGCGGGCCGTACCCAGATGTATTACTTTGCCGGTAAAAAAAACTTTTGCTTCGACAGCGTTAAAACATTCAATTTCCAGTTCTCCCATCGGACCGCCATCCAGGGTATAACAGGCAGCTAACGTATCAATCCGCTGCAGGGGAAAAAACGGCAAACCCTTACCGGTTTCTTCGTCGGGAGTAAAGATGATCATCACAGGGCCATGCTTAATATCAGAATGAGCCAGAAGATATTCGACAGCGCTCATAATTTCGGCAATACCTGCCTTGTCATCAGCCCCCAAAAGCGCCTTTCCATCACCTTTTATTACCGTTTCGCCTTTTTCGTTTTTCTTTATTACAGGTATAACACCATTGCCGGACCCGCCATCCGCCAAATACTCAGCATTTGCCGTGTTTACATCCTGGGAAGTATCCAGATGAGCCATAAATCCAATAGCCGGTTTTGCTTCAAACCCGGGGCTGGCGGGAAGCCTGGCCAGCACATAACAGTGATCGGTAAGCTCCGCATCAGGAATCCCCAGGGCTTTTAGTTCGTCTGCCAAAAGCTGCGCCAGTTCCCATTGACCGGCGCTGGACGGAGTTTCTTCTATATGCCTGTTGCTGGTTGTCCGGATTTGCACATACCGGAGAAAACGCTTAACAATCGGATCTGAAAGATTTTCCATTGCCTTACTGTAGCATTAAAAAAAGCCTTGTCATATACTAAAACAAAATGTTAATCCCCGAATATCCCGACTTTGTACCGATTAGTTATGAATTGCGTACAGAAATGCACCCTCAGCTTCCCATGACCGCAGACGGAGTTTCGGAGTATACCTTTGCCAACCTCTACCTCTTCAGAAGACGTTACCGCTACAAGGTTTCCAGAGTACAGGATAAAACCTTTATCATTTCAGGAATTCAGCCTCCCGAAAAACCGGAAGATACGGAAAAAACGTTTTTCTGTATCACCTGCGCCGTTCCCGGACGAGGGATTGTGGAAGAACTTATTAAAACCCATGATTATTGGAAAGGGATTTCCGATTCTCTTCTGACACCCAACCGGGATCGTATGGAAGAATGGGGTCTTGAATTTACCGAAGACCGGGACAACTTTGATTACCTGTATCTGAGAACCGATTTGGCCGAACTTCCCGGAAAGAAGTACCACAAAAAACGCAATCTGGTCAGCCAGTTTCATCACAACTATCAGGATTGGACAGCAAAACCTCTTACTGCAGAATTGGTTCCCGTTGCCCTGGAAATTCTGGAAAAATGGCGGGAACAGAAAGGTTTTGAAGGAGATTTTCTGGCTGCCACCGAAGCGCTGAAGCGGTATAAAGGTCTCTACCTGAAAGGGATGATATACTGGGTCGGGGAAAAACCCGCAGCCTGGTGTCTGGGAGAACGCCTTGCCAGGGGCCGTATGTTTGCCGTTCATTTTGAAAAAGCCCTGGAAGAATTCAAGGGAATTTACCAGTTTGTAAACCAGCATTATGCCGCCACCCTTCCCGCTCACTATATTCACATAAACCGGGAACAGGATCTGGGCGACGAAGGACTCAGACAAGCCAAGATGACCTATAGACCCTGCGGTTTTGTACGGAAATTTACGGCAGTTTCCGGGTAAAAAATCGCTCTCCGATACTGTTGCGTGTTCATCGTGAAACTTCTTGACAACTGTCAAAGAACCGGTAGTAATACGATTATATTGTCTGCTTGTCCATTCTTTCGTTTCATAATATAGTTACCTCTATGGATGAGTATGAGATTTTGCTTGTTTGGGACGATGAAGCTGCCAGATGGATAGCTGAAAACGATGATATACCTATTGCTCTTGAGTCTGATTCCCTTGATGTGCTTATTGAACGAGTCAAGATAGCAGCGCCGGAGTTGCTTGAGCTTAATGGGAAAAACCACGTCAATGTTGCCCTCAATTTTAAAGAAGAATTATGCAGCCTTTGAGGTTATTATTGGATACCCATACATTGTAAAAATAATCATAATGCCTCATTTATAAATATTACCAAAAGTACTGGTTGTCCTTTCCCTCGTCTCATATTATAATTACATTAATGGACGAATATACAATAACTATAGCGTTTGATGATGAGGCCCAAAAATGGTATGCCGAAAATGAAGAAATTCCCATATTACTTGAAGATTATTCTATTGACACTCTCATCAATCGTGTAAAACTCGCCGCGCCGGAAATGCTGAAAATTAACAATATGCCGCATACTGGTATAGACTATCATTTTTAGATGCTAACCTCCCCCCGTAAATATTAACTCGCAAAGGTGTCAAGCCGCAGAGATCGCAAAGAAGAAAAAAATTCAATTTTTCTACGTGAAATCTTTCCTAATATTTTTCAACTTTTTCTACAAATGTTTGAAAAATTTGCCTTAAAGTGAGTTAATATAACCCGGTTTTAAGGAAACTTCATAATGATATATTAGCCGATATGGAGCAATTTCATCAAAAAGTAATTCATGATTTAAGTATCACTGTTGATAACGCTGTGGAAAAAGCCCTAAAAAAGCAAAAATAAATCTGGAAAATTGATGTGTTCAGTCCGGTTATTGGAATAGGAACTTGACCTTTACCCCCCTAAATGATTATTTTTAATATATAGAAAAGTTTTTTCAGGAAAAAAGTTGAAAAGAAGGGAAGAAAAT
>WRIX01000040.1:12611-19087 GCA_009782495.1 Treponema sp. | reverse complement strand
TTTATTCTCTGCGGTATACTTTAGTAAATCGGATATTTGTTTTTCGGCGCCGTTTGTGACGCCGGTTATTCAGGAGGCTGTCGTGAAAACCAGTAAACTAATTATTGTTGCTGTTGTAATTGTTTGTATTGGCGCTTTGATTGGCGCCGCGGGTGTGATTAAGAAAAGCGCTCAGGCGGAATCACAGCTCCGCGGTTCGGCTTCCGAGGCGGCGCTTCCCCTTACCGAAAAGGCAGGGGGTTCCAAGGTATATTTCACTTCCGACATAAGTGCCAGGGGGATACTTGCCGCTTACAAGGCATTGGGCGTTAATGTGTCCGGTAAAGTTGCCATAAAGCTCCACATGGGTGAACCGGGAAACAAAAATTACCTAAGGCCGGAATTGCTGCAGGATCTGACGAACACCGTAAAGGGCAGTTTTGTAGACAGCAATACCGCTTACGGCGGCAGGCGGGGCGATACGGCAAGCCATCTTCAGTCGGCAAAAGACCACGGCTTTACCTATGCACCGGTGGACATTCTTGATGCGGGAGGAACGGTAAAGCTTCCCATAAAGAACGGAAAGCATCTTACAGAAGCGCTGCTTGGTTCCAATATTATGAACTACGACTGGATTATTTCGGTGGCTCACTTTAAAGGGCATAGCATGGCAGGTTTCGGAGGGACTTTTAAAAACCTGGCTATCGGCATTGCCACGCCGGAAGGTAAGCGGGCGATTCACAGCGATCCCGGCGGCGCCATGTTTTCTACTACCGGCGAAGCCTTCTTTGAAAAAGTTATCGAATACAACATGGCCCTTATGAACGCAAAACCCGGCAAAATGCTTTACATCAACATACTGAACAATATGTCGGTAGACTGTGATTGCAGCGCCCGCGCAGGCGCGCCTGTTATGCCTGACATTGGCGTTTTGGCGAGTACCGATCCGGTTGCTCTGGAAAAAGCCTCGCTGGATTTAATCTACGCCAGGCCCGAAGACGAACGGCGCGAACTTGTTCAGCGCATAGAATCACGAGGCGGAACTCACCAGGTGATCTACGCCGAAAGAATGGGCCTGGGCAAACAGACCTACGAGCTGATTAGGCTGTAGAGCTTGCTTTGGAGATTCTCACCAGAGAATTGATTTACTTTCGGCATTTTTTTTCCATACAGTTCTCGCAGATAGTATTGTACTGGGTGCTTGGAATGTTCATTGGCTCCCTCATCTCCGTCTTCGGAAAGGAAAAAATTCACGCTCTGTTTGCCGCCATGCAAGGCAAGGATATGGGACTGCTGGGAATTATACCGGCGTCTCTTCTTGGCATTGCATCTCCCCTTTGCATGTACGGGACTATTCCCATCTGTGCATCCTTTGCCGAAAAAGGAATGGAAGAAGACTGGCTTGCCGCTTTTATGATGAGTTCCATCCTGCTTAACCCCCAGCTTTTGCTTTACAGCGCCGCTTTGGGAAAAGCCGCCCTTGTTATCCGCTTTGTCAGCTGTTTTCTCTGCGGTATTACGGCAGGGCTTTTGGTACGTTTCTTTTTTAAAAAACGCTCGTATTTCAATTTTACCGGCTTTGGCGAGGCAAAAAACCGCGACCTTGACAGCAATGTGCTGCTGCGTTTTTTAAAAAACCTTTTGCGGAATGTTAGGGCTACAGGGCCTGCCTTTCTTTTTGGCATAGCACTTTCCGCCCTGTTTCAGCGTTATGTAAGCCCTGATGCAATGGCGGCTGTTTTTGGCAGGCACCGGGGCTTCGGGCTGCTGATGGCTGCCACAGTAGGCGTTCCGCTCTATGTTTGCGGCGGCGGCACCATACCGCTGCTTCTTTCGTGGATGGAAACCGGTATGTCCCTGGGTTCCGCTTCTGCATTCATGATTACAGGCCCGGCCATGAAGATAACAAACCTGGGAGCTGTCAAGATCATTCTGGGTATTAAGGATTTTGTCCTGTATATCGGGTTTTCTGTACTCTTTGCCCTTTTTACAGGGTTTCTTATTGATTTTGTACTATAATGATATTAATAATAATAACACTATTCTCAGGCTTTTTTAAAATGGGCTCCCATTCTTCCACCCGGTTCCTTTACAAGGCTTACAGGGTTTTTTATCGCTATCCTTCCCTGTTCCATTGCATTGAGGACATTTAATATCTTCTTTTATAGCTTTATTTACTGCTATATTCTTCTCTATGCCTGCTTTTACTGCATTGCCAACTGCCTGACCTGCTTCCTTGGCAAGTTCCTTGGTAGCGCCGGGTATTTCCTTAACGTAGTCAGTTACCTTTTTTACAACACTTGCCATACTCTTCTCCTTAACATACTTGAAACCGCCCATCCGGGCAGTTGCACCTTCCATAAGCCGCATGGAGGTGGCTGTTTTTTTAGTTTTACATTTCGGTACGGATGTTGTCAATCACTTATATCCGCCGGAAAAACATCATTTTAAGTAATTGACCTTCTCTTTTCTTCTATGCTAGTCTGTTTTTACTCATTTATTAAGGACGGTTTATGAATCATTTTGTCAATTTTATGCTAATGAGCCCCCCGGGCGGCGGCGGTCAGCAGGGCGGTTCCGCAGGTCTCCTTAGCCTTTTACCCATTGTATTGATTTTTGGAGTTTTTTGGTTCTTTATGATAAGGCCCCAGAATAAGCAGCGGAAAGAAACCCAGCGAATGCTGGCGGACCTGAGAAAAGGGGACAGGGTTGTAACCATTGGCGGCGTTCATGGTGTTGTTCAGAGTGTCAGGGAAAATTCGGTAATACTTAAAGTAGATGAAAACTGTAAAATTGAATTTACCCGAAGCGCCATCGCATCGATGAAAGAAAAAGGGGATAGCTCAGGCGGGGAGAGCGCTGACTAATAATGAGGAAGCGCTACCGGTTTTTTATTTGCCTCCTGGTATTCGGAGTTTGTTTTCTTTTTCTCTATCCCACAATAAAGTGGTACTTTTTTGTTCCCAAAGATGAACAAGCCCTGGCTTTGGGTTCCCGGGAACAGATTCGGGATTATGCCCGGCGCACTGCCGGACAGGATTTGGAAACATTGGCCAATGCTGCGCGGCGGGGAGAAGCTCTTCCTCCCGGTATGGAATATCTGATTGATGCGGCAAAAAAACTCTACAAGGGTAAGCCGCTTCCCGAAACCTGGGATGCAGTATCTGTTTCAAGAATGTTTCCGCGTTCCGATGTACAGAATTTGATTGAATCTCACTACGGGGATAAAATTCTTAAATTAAAGAATCTTCAGCAAAATGCTGTTCAACTGGGATTGGATCTTTCCGGCGGACTCTCCATTGTGCTTCAGTGCGATATGGAAGGATTGAACGAGACTTTCAGGGAACGATACCATCGCTCTCTGAATGACCAGGACAGGGAAGTGTTGTTTGAGCAAACCCTTGAGGTGTTAAGCGGACGGGTTGACCGTTTCGGCCTTACCGAGCCGGTTATCCGGAGACAGGGTTCGGATCAGATTTATATAGAAATTCCCGGTGTTCAGGATCCGGAACAGATCAAAGCAATCATTATGGAATCCGGAGGCCTTACGTTCCGTCTGCAGGATCCCGACGCTTCCGCGGCTTTTGAAAGTTACCGCCGTCAGCATCCCAGCGTTGTTCCCAACGATGACGGAACGCTTCCTGTTCAGGGTGTGGTTCCCGATGATGTGCTGATATTTGGGTATTACGAGAAAGACCGGTTCGGCCTGGATGAATTTAAGTTTTATTCGGCAGTCAAGAAAGAAGTTGGTCTTGACGGGAATCATATCCAGTACGTTTCTGTCGAGCGTGATAACCGGACCGGCGAGCTGGGGGTAACGTTTAATCTTGATTCGGCCGGCGGAGATATTTTTTATGAGTTTACCTCAGCCAATGTAGGCGCGCCTCTGGCCATGATTATGGATAACCGCATAAAAACCATTGCCAATATAAACAGCGGAATCCGGGATTCGGTACGGATCAGCGGCAGATTTACCGCTGACGAAGCGAATAATATCGCCACCGTTTTAAGAAGCGCCGCACTGCCGATACGGCTTGATGTAATAAGCCAGCAATCTATAGGCCCGTCTTTGGGGGCGGATACAATCACCCGCGGACTTTATGCATTATTGGGCGGGTTGGCTACAGTATTGGTTTTTATGCTTCTGTACTACCGTTCTGCGGGGATCAATGCGGTAGTTGCACAAGTATTAAATATGTATCTGATGTTCAGCATACTTTCGGCTTTCAATTTTACACTTACTCTCCCCAGTATTGCCGGGTTTATCTTAACCATTGGTATGGCGGTGGACGCCAGTGTAATTATCTTTGAACGGATGAAAGAAGAACAGCGTTTGGGCAAAAGCCGGAAGGCTGTAGTGGATGCCGGTTTTAACAAGGCTTTTTGGTCAATTATGGATGCAAACATCACCACATTTATTGCGGCAATGTTTCTTTCACAATTGGGTTCAGGCCCCATCAAGGGCTTTGCCGTAAGTCTTTCTATCGGTATCTTTTCGTCGGTTTTTACCGCACTCTTTGTATCACGGCTTATTTTTGATTTTAGCACCGATGTAATTGGAACGAAAAAGCTGAGCGTCGGCTGGTTTGTTAAACAGGATACGGAAGCTTCGGACAGCCTTCGTCCGGGGAGGGCATGATGAAAAGGGTAGTGCATTTCTCCCATTTTTTTATTCCCGCTCTTGTTTTTTCGCTTATCGTAATTATTTCCGGTATTGCGGGCTATAAGTTTAAAGACGGTTTTAATATGGGGATTGACTTCCGGGCAGGACTGATTCAGGAAGTTCAATTGGTGCCCCGTGCGTTTAGTCTGAATTACAATGGACCGGGCAATGCCGTTGTTTCGCTGAACAATACCGCCCTGACTATTACCGTTTCCGGGGTTGGGGTTCAGGGTTACAGCGCTCAATACCTTCTTGCAGATTATAACACTGTTGGGGCTTTTGCCCAGGCGCTGGATCAGGCGGAAGGTATTTCTGCAAATACTGTTGTACCCGGTTCCACAGCTTTTAAGACATTTGTATTGGACACTCAGGCAGCTCCGATACTGCCCGATACCGCTTCTGGTGATTATTGGGTTCATTATCTTCCCTTCGCCGCCGAAGGGGTTCCTCTGGATGATGTACGATCTGCCCTTGCTTCTTTTGGAAATCCGGCAATTCAGGTGCTTGGAGATCCGGCAGACCGGCATTTTATGATTCGCCTGCAGGACAGTGATCTGGGAAGTAACTTTAACACTGCCAATATCGGTGTTGCCCTGGAAAACTATTTTGGCGCCGGAGAAATGGCGGTAACAAGTTCCAACTATGTGGGTTCACGGTTTTCAAAAAACCTTGCGGATCAGGCTGTGTGGCTTTTGGGGGGAACCCTGGTATTGATCCTGCTTTATGCGGCAATTCGCTTTAAATTTCAATTTGCCATTGGAGCGGTGCTGGGAATCATCCATGACGCTCTTATCATGGTAGCCTTTATTGTATGGACCAGAATGGAATTCAACACTACCACCATAGCGGCAATTCTGACGATACTTGGTTATTCAATCAACGATACTGTCGTTGTTTTTGACCGGATCAGGGAAAACATCAGAATATTTCCCGATGATGATTTTGAGACGCTCCTTAACCGTGCGACAACCGAAACCCTGAACAGGACTTTTATTACCACGGTTACTACCATGCTGGCGGTGGTTTCCCTCTATATCTTTACTACAGGATCGATGAAGGATTTTGCCCTTGCTCTTATGGTGGGCCTTTTGTCCGGTGTTTATTCCACAATCTTTATTGCCAATGGATTTGTACTCCTTTGGGACAAGAAAATTAAGCGGAAACCTGCGGATAAAGAGACTGTAAAAGCCTGAAGTGTAATGGTTTTATGAACGGAGTTTTTAAAAGACCTTTTCAGACTGCGATTCCTATGGCATGAAGATCATTCGGGCAAAAGTTTTGGGTTTCTGTATGGGAGTGCGCCGTGCAGTAACAATAACCAATGCGGCGATTTCCGCTGCATTGGAAAATGATCCTGAAGAAACGCTTAGGATTTATACTCTGGGCCCGTTGATTCACAATCCTCAGGTTCTGTCTTCTTTTTCACGGCGCGGTGTAAAGATATTACAGGAACCGGAACTTTTTTCCGGTTCTGTTCATCAGCTTAAAGGCGCTTCGGTGATCATTCGCGCCCACGGGGTAAGTCCCGGTGCGGAACAAACACTCCGGGAACAAGGCGCAAGGATTATTGATGCAACGTGTCCAAGGGTTAAAGCAAGCCAGAACATAGCTTCTGAACTGGCAGAGAAGGGGTACACTATTTTTCTGGCCGGCGAAAGAAAACATGCGGAAATAAAGGGGATTTATGGTTTTGCCGGGAATACTGATTGTATTATCGCGGGCAATCCTGAAGAAGCCGATCAAATGGCCGGCGAACTGGCCGGGCAGGTGAAAGATTCTCCGGTAAAAACCGCTTTAATTGGTCAGACAACAATTTCCGGGGATGAATACCTTG
>WRIX01000040.1:0-12226 GCA_009782495.1 Treponema sp. | reverse complement strand
AAAAAAAATTGGTCTGGGTGCGGGAGCTTCGACCCCGGACAGTGTGATTGATGAAATTGAACATGCATTGTTATTATTATAATAAGGAAAAGAACAATGACAGCTATTGAAATGGAAAAAGCATACAATCCCGGAACGTTCGAAGACAGGATTTATTCACAATGGAAAGAGAGCGGTGCATTTAAACCGGAAACCAAAAACAAAGAGGATGCTTCCGGCAAACAGACCTTTACCATAGTTATTCCCCCGCCCAATGTAACCGGAGTGCTCCATCTTGGTCACGGCCTTAATAATTCCATTCAGGATATTATTATACGTTTTAGGCGCATGAAGGGAGAAAAGACCCTTTGGGTGCCCGGCACCGATCATGCGGGGATTGCAACTCAGCATGTGGTGGAAAAACAGCTTCGCGAAAAAGGAATTAGCCGGCATGAACTGGGCCGGGAAAAATTTATAGAGGAGACCTGGAAGGTTGCAAAAGAACACCTTGCGATTATTGACCGGCAGCTTGCCAAGATCGGAGCATCGGTAGACTGGACCAGAGAACGCTTTACCCTGGACGAAGGGCTTTCCCGCGCAGTGCGTGAGGTGTTCGTTACACTTTACGAAAGAAACCTTCTATATAAAGGCAACTATCTGGTAAACTGGTGCTGTTCCTGCGGCACCGCGCTTTCCGACGACGAAGTGGATCATGAAGACACGCCGGGAAAAATGTACCATGTTCGTTATCCTGTTGTTAATGAAAACGGCGTTTTTATAGAAATTGCCACAACAAGGCCCGAAACAATGCTGGGCGATACCGCCGTTGCTGTTCATCCCGATGATGAACGCTATAAAGACCTTGTGGGAAAAAAAGTACAGCTCCCCCTTACGGACAGGATACTGCCCGTTATAGCCGATCAGTACGTTGACAGGGAATTCGGCACCGGGGCGGTAAAAATAACTCCGGCCCATGATCCCAACGACTGGGAACTTTCCAAACGGCACAATCTTGAAGTAATTAATATACTCACTCCCCAGGGCAAACTTAACGATGAAGTTCCGGAAAAATACCGCGGCCTTTCAATACAGGACAGCCGGGAACAGGTACTCCAGGATTTAAAAGACGGCGGATATTTTCTTCATGAAGAAGAAATTACCCACGCACTGGGACGTTGTTATCGTTGTAACACAATAATAGAACCTTTTCTTTCCGAACAGTGGTTTGTCCGGATGAAGCCCCTTGCGGAAAAAGGACTTGCATCATGGCGGCGCGGGGAACTGATTTTCTATCCGCGCAGGTGGGAAAATACCTATCAGCATTGGATGGAAAATATCCGTGACTGGTGCATAAGCCGTCAGTTATGGTGGGGTCATCGTATTCCCGCCTGGACCTGCGCAGACTGCGGAGAATTAACCGTGTCCAGAACCGATATTACTGTTTGTCCCAAATGCGGCTCGGCAAAAGTAACACAGGATCCGGATGTTGTTGACACCTGGTTTTCCAGCTGGCTTTGGCCCTTTTCTACTTTGGGCTGGGAAAATGCAGAGTGCAATACGGATGACTATAATACCTATTATCCTACCACAGCCCTCGTAACCGCTTACGACATAATCTTTTTCTGGGTTGCCAGGATGATCATGGCCGGTCTTGAATTTACCGGAAAAGCTCCGTTCAGGGATATTTACATACACGGTCTTATCCGGGACAAGAAAGGCCGTAAGATGAGTAAGAGCCTTGGCAACGGACTTGATCCTCTGGAACTGGTAGAAGAGTTTGGCGCCGATGCGCTTAAATTTACGCTGGCTTTTATGTGCGCCCAGGGACAGGATCTTTTAATAGACAAGGAATCCTTTAAGCTGGGATCAAAGTTTGCCAACAAGGTCTGGAACGCCAGCCGCTATATTTTAATGAATCTGGAAGGCCGGAATGTTGTAAAAGATCCTTCACTTCTTCCCGTAGACAAGTGGATTTATTCCCGCCTTAATAGCGCCGCACGTGATATGAGCGCAGCCTTTTGTTCCTACCGTTTTAACGATGCCGGAATTACCGCGTATGAATATTTCTGGAATGATTTTTGCGACTGGTATGTGGAAGCAACCAAGCTTTCCATAAAAGGGGAAACTTCCGGTGAGGAAAAGGATCGTGCAACAACAGTTCTTTTGGATGTACTTTATCTGTCGCTTAAACTGCTTCATCCTCTTATCCCGTTTGTTACCGAAGAAATATACGGCAAGCTGCGTACGCAGTTTAAGCTCCCGGCAGAATCCAAACAGGACGGGCTTTTGATTAATGCAAAGTATCCAGAATATGATGAATGTAAAAACGATCCGGAAAGCGAACAGCGCTTTGCTTTCCTGCAGGATCTGGTGCGGCAAATGCGAACCTGCCGCAGTGAATGTACCGTACCGCCGGATAAAAAGCTTAATGCATCAATAAAAATCAGTACAGCGCTTTCCGGCTTTCTTAACGAAAATGCGGAATTGGTAAAACTTCTGGCCGGATTGGAAGAACTGCAGATTAAAACAGAAGGGAAGGATTATGAAGCAAAACACGTAAATGCGGAAGCTGCATCGAACGGCGGGGTAGGCTTTGCAGGAACTGATTGGGAAGCGGTGCTTTTCCTGGGCGGAACGGTGGATCTTAATGCGTTAAAGGCAAAGTTTGAAAAAAACCTTGAAAAGGATAAAAAGTATATTGCTGCTTTGGAAGCTAAAATAGCGAATCCCGATTTTGTTAAAAATGCCCCGCATGAACTGGTAGAAGCGGAAAAGCAAAAATGCACGGAGGCAAAAGAAAGGACAGGTAAAATTGAAGCATACCTGAAAAACTTAAAATGACTTCCCATGAAATGATGCTCCTTAAAGGAACATACCTTGCCCCCTACATGCAGCTTGCTACCCTGCTTATAGGAAAAACCAGAGATGGCGGGGGCAATATGTTCCGACACCAATTCGATACAATGGCAACGCTTGTCGATTACGGTTATATCGAATCGGTACTGCTTAAAGCATCATTGGTTCACGATGTAATTGAGGATATACCGGAATTTAACCACAATTTGCTTTTGTCCATAGATTTTGAAAGCCCGGCTGTTTATGAACTGGTTTTGCAGGTGACACGGAATCCCGGAGAAACCAAAGCTGAATTCCTTACAAGAATAAAGGAATCCGGTTCAAAAAACGCAAAGATTCTGAAATGTGCCGACCGTATTTCCAATATGATTGCCCTGGGTTTTGTTATTAATACGGAATTTATTTCCCGCTATACGGATGAAACGGTTAAATTTATTTTCCCCATAGCGGAAGAGGTTGATAAAAATATGTTCCGTGAACTGGAATCCCTGGTTTCTTCCCGCAGGAAATATCTTTCTCTGATAATCCAGACGTAAACGAACACCCGACCTGTATTCAACTGTTAATAATCCGTATTTTTTGTTATTGTTATTTATGGAGTAACCAGGTTATGAAGAAAGTTTCACTTACGGGTATTAAGCCTACAGGCAGCCTTCACATTGGCAATTACTTTGGGGCAATTAAGCCGGCCCTTGAATTATCAAAAGAATATGATGCCCGGTATTTTATCGCCGACTACCATGCCCTTAATCAGGTAAAAAATCCGGAGGAACTCGAAAGATGTATCCGTGAGGTTGCGGCGGGGTGGCTTGCATCGGGACTTGATCCGGAAAAGGTGATATTTTACCGTCAGTCTTCCATCCCTGAAGTTTTTGAATTAAGCACCATGCTTATGGCGTTTACCAGTAAAGGTTTAATGAACCGGGCTCACGCTTACAAGGCGGCGGTACAGGAAAATCAGGATAAAGGAATCGATCCCGATACAGGAGTTAATATAGGGCTTTTTACCTATCCAATACTTATGGCGGCTGATATTATTCTTTTCAATTCCGATGTTGTTCCTGTAGGGAAAGACCAGGTTCAGCATATAGAGATGGCTCAGGACATAGCCCAATCGGTAAACGCCGCCTACAAGACAGATGTTCTGAAAATTCCCCAGGCAAGGATAACGGAAAGCGTTGCGGTGGTACCGGGACTGGACGGCAGGAAAATGAGTAAAAGTTATGACAACGCCATACCGCTGTTTGGTCCCGAAGATCAACTGCATAAATTGATTATGAAGATTGTAACCAATTCTCAGGGAGTGGCAGAACCAAAAGATCCTGATGTCAGCCAGATTTTTTTATTGTATAAACTTTTTGCTTCGCAGGAAGAGCAAAATTCCCTTGCTGCCCGCTATAGAGAAGGGGGTATGGGCTGGGGAGAAGCCAAAGAAGAACTGTTCCGGGTGGTAAACAGGGAACTGTCTCCTTTACGGGAGCGGTTTAATGCGATCATGGCCGACAGGGAAGGGCTTGATAACATTCTTGCCAGGGGTGCGGAAAAAGCCCGTCCAATCGCAGATACCACAGTAAAACGTTTCCGAAAAGCTGCGGGCATTGATTGATTATTTGATTAATTGCAGAAAAAGGAGTATGCTGCTTACATGAAAAGAATTAATGGATTATTCCCCTTATTGTTGATTTTGGTGTTTGGCGCCTGTCAGTCTCAGCAGTCAGCCAATATGCCCGCAGGTCTTTCTCCAAAACTTCAGACTTTGGTAAACGAAGCAGTATTTGAAGTAGTTATTCTGAAACCGGAAGAAAAAAATATCGTTTACGACAGAGAACTGGACTGGTCGATAATCCCTTATGCCATACGCAGCGACAAGTACTATTCCATTGGCACTGCTTTTGCAATTTCTTCTGCAGAAGCGGTTACTGCATATCATGTGATCGATTTAAGCGACGAAAGCGAGGTAGTTTCGGAATATTTTATCCGGGATTCAAAAGGGAATGTTTTCGAAATCGACATGGTGCATAAAGTATCGAATGAAAAGGATTTTTTGGTTTTTACCGTTAAAAATAAAACTTTTTCTTCCTGGTTTGAATTGAATCCTTCATTTAAAACAAATTCCCAGGTTTACAGTATAGGCAATGCATTGGGAGAAGGGATTGTTGTACGCAACGGCTTGATCCTTGGAACGGTTCCGGAAGACGAAGAAGGCCGCTGGGATCTGCTTAAATCATCCGCTGACGGTAATCCCGGTAATTCCGGCGGGCCCTTGGTTACTCCCGACGGGAAAGTTGTGGGGATTGTGATTGCACTAAGGGATAACATCCTTTATTCGCTTCCCGTCTCGGAAGTTATTTCGGCGCCGTCCAATACAACCCATTTTCGCCGCAAGTACAGTTACGGGCATTTGCTTTTCTCAAAACGCATATACAGGGTTTTTGAAATGGATACAGCCCTTCCGGCAGCCTATAAAGACTTCCGGCGTACCATTTACGAAGGATATAAGGCGTATTATCCGACTGCGATGACAGACTTGTTTAATGAAATGCCGCAATATCTGGATGGGCCAAACAACCGCTATCTTTTGTATCAGGTGGTACGTTCCGATTTTCCCGAATTGGCTTTTGTCGATAAAAATGACGATCAATGGAAAGTATCAGATCTTCGTATTCAGAATTTTAACCTTCCTGATGACGGGCTTCTGCTTCAAAGCGATGTTTCGGATTTTCTGTTTATCAAAATACGCCGTCCCAAATCAATACCTGTAGAAAAAATCAATACAGACCCCAAAACCATTATGGATACGTACCTTCAGGCCGTAAATCTTGAGCGTACTTTGGGAAGCGCAGGCAATAAGTACCGGATACTTTCTTTCGGAGATCCGGTGAAAATTTCCGAATATGCAGACCGGCAGGGAAGAAGATGGATCAAAACATATTGGCTTATAGATTTTTCTGACGAGATCATGATAGCGTACATACTTCCCGCACCGAATGGTCCTTTGGTCATGATGACACGACAGGATTCGTATTCACGGCATGTTTACGAATGGGATATGGAAGCAACCTGTGATCGTCTTTTTGCCGGTTACAGAGGTAATCTGGAAGAATGGACCGAATTTCTTGCCATGAAAAAATGGGTTCCGGAATTCCTTTCGTCATTTGCCTTTAATTGGAATGAAAGAGATAAAAGCATTTCTCTTGCGCTTCCCCAACTGACGTTAAAAGCGGGAGAACCGGTTTTTACCTGGACTTCTCAATCTTCCTTTTTATTGGTCCCTGGTTATTACCGCAAAGGAGAAAAAATTGAATACGGTTTTCGCTCGCTTGTTGTTGAACGGGATATAAAAGGCAGTGATTATTTTGTAGTCCATCAGCATGTTAAACCCGATGAAAGACTTGGAACAAAAGTTATGGAAAACTGGAATGAAGTAGTTACCGCAAAATACCCGTTTGACGGTGTAAGCCGTATTTCTTCAAATGATAATACAGGTTCCGCAGGGGGCCTTCTTTCCCGGATGAA
This sequence comes from Treponema sp., assembly GCA_009782495.1. Taxonomy (GTDB): domain Bacteria; phylum Spirochaetota; class Spirochaetia; order Treponematales; family Breznakiellaceae; genus WRIV01. The sequence continues at coordinate 5,875 of WRIX01000040.1, read as the reverse complement.
TTTGTCAGATGATGTGCGTTATTCGCTCTACCTGAATATGGAAAATCCCGGTGATGAAGAATCCTTGTCCGGCCGTTTTAAGATTTTGGAAGGTAATATTTCGATCATTAAATAGAGTTCGGAAGCCTAAAAGGTTTTGCTAATCCGCCATGCACGCGGAATATGCTTTCCTGTAAAATCCTCGTCCCGCAGCTGTTCGGTAATATCGGCGGCTGATAGTTTTTCTTTTTGGTTTGCCGGATTAAGATTCAGTTTAAAACCTTTTACATTGGCGTTAAGATATATTTTTCCGCCGGGATTAAGAAGTTCAAGACAGTCTGTTATTAATGCGGGATGATCCCGTTTTAAATCAAAGTCTTTATACATTTTTTTTGAATTGGAAAATGCCGGCGGATCAAGTATTATTATATCCCATCGCAAACGGCAGCGGCGGGCTTCTTCTGTAAAACGGAGAACATCATCACGGATAAGGGTGAATGGTTTTGCATTGTTTTGATTAAAGTATTCCTCTTTTTTTATAAAACCTGCATCAAGATAATTTAGGGAAAAATTTTCTTTTGCCCAGGCAAGGTAATTATTGGAAAGATCTACCGAATCAACGGCAGCAGCTCCTCCTGCAGCCGCTGCAACGGATAAAGATGCAGTATAACAAAACAGGTTTAATATGCGAAGAGATCCTGATTCATGGTATAAAAGAGAGCGGAACAGCCGTCTGTCCGGAAAAAGTCCTGTATCCAGATAATCAGACAGGTTTACCCAAAAACAAAGGCCGGCTTCGTATACTTTTCTGCGTATTTCTTTATGATCAAATCGTTTGTATTGCAGATCGCCTTTCTGTTGTTTCCGTTCTTTCAGGAAGATCATTTCCGGTTCTATATCAAGTGCAGAAGCTGCGGCTTCTTTCATTGCGGCAAGCCAGGCAGTTTCGTTCTCTTTTTCATACGGCCTTTTGTAGAGAGCCCCGGTCAGAGCGGCGCTTGTTACGGATGTATTATCTTTTATAGGGCAATACCAGTCCATAACCAGGGGAATTTCCGGAATGTCCCTGTCGTACAGCCTGTACATTCCTGCGCCGGTGCGGCGGGCCCATTTTTTCAGATGCCGCTGGCGTTTTCGCAGACGATTTGCCAGCATTTCCGCCTGGTTTTCTGTTTTGGAAAAGTCTGACCGGATCATTTCTTGTTCTGTTTCCATTATACCGTTATTCAGTTATACTTACACCATGCCCGTACATTCGGTTTTTCTTGACATTGATGATACTCTTATTTCAATGGAAAAGGGCGGACCTTTCGATGATGATGTTGCCGGTATTGAAAAGGCCTGGCAAAAAGGAATAAAATTTTTTCTTTGTACCGGCAGATCGCTGGTTCAAATCCCGCAAGTACTGGCAGATGCCGGCTGGAAAGACGGTATTGTTGCCGCCGGCGGCGCCCATGTTATCCTTGCCGGAAAAACCATCTACCATAACTGGGTTCCTGTTTCGGTGCTTTGCGAAATTGCCGGCTTGTTTCTTGCAAAGAACAAGAAATGCGGATTCAGGGGAGACAAACACAGTTATGCGGTAAACCAAAACGGCAACAAGTTACCTGTTACTTCGGCAGGCGATTTTGCAGAAAAGTATGCAGATGCCAGGGTATCCATGCTGACCGCCGATCACTCTATCGGGAGTGAAGAAAGAGCTTTGCTGGAAGAGCATTTTGATATTTATTGGCAAATTCCTCATCTTGATTGTTTTATTAAAGGAGAAGGAAAAGCCAAAGGAATGAATCTGATTCTGGATACCCTTGGCCTGGATAGAAAATACAGTGTTGCGATAGGAGACTCTTCCAATGATATGGACATTATTCAGTGTGCAGGAAAAGGCATTGCGGTGGGAAATGCCTGCGAAGAATTAAAGGAAAAAGCTTTGTGGATAAGTGCGCCTGTAGGCAAAGGGGCTGTGGTCAAAGCCCTGGAATATCTGGGCCTTTGCTAATCCGTTCCTGCAATTATTGCATAAACTGGAAGAAGGAACTCTGTAAAAGCCTTACTTCTTAACGTCCAAAGCATAAACGGTAATTGATGTACTGCCGTTGTTAATTGCCCAGTATGCCTTTCCATTGTGCCGGTTATACCGCAGGGTATCGTTCATGTTCAGGCGGATTCCCTTTAGCTCCTGAGCTTCCGAAGCAGCTTTGCCGGTTTCGTCTATTACCAGCATCCAGGTGGAAAGGTATTCTGTCCGGCTGTATGTTATGCTGTTTGCGGATTGGGTAGAAAACTTAAACAATTCCCATAACACAAGATAGCGTCCGTTATCCAGTGCAACGATTTTCGGATGTCCTGCATGGCCGTCGTTTTTTGTATATTTTGTCAGATAGACAGGAGCGGAACATTTATTCATGTCTTCGTCAACGGTAAGCACAAATAGGTTTCTCGGGGTTGATACATTTACCCCGTAAGTACCGGCAAAGATATAGCCAGCCTGAGTTTTTGCCAAACCGCCCATTTCGGCATAGGTGGCGTTTTGTCCGGTTGATCCTGCAAAGCCGAATGCATGTACGCGCATGGTATTGCGTCCCTTCTGAAATTTGGCAAAGGTAAAGGCTCTTGGGTATGCATCCCCGTGATCCGCAAAGACAAAGCCGTTTTCGGCAGGAAGAATAAACTGGTTAAAAGAATGGCTGACGTAGGGCATTTGTGTATTCCCTCCCGTTCTGTTGGCGTTGGTTGCCGCACCCGTATCAACTCTTTCAAAGGTATCTTTGTCCAGTACAAAGCCGTATGACGCCTGGTGTCCGTCAAACATCTTGCGTGCAAAATAGACTGCCAGCATGGAAGGTCCGCCGGACCCGGAGGGCGAAGGTTCCCCGCCGGACAATTCAAGCCTGCATGTTCCTGCATCGAATGGTACGCTTATCCCGCTGAAACTGTTTGGCGCCCGTGCCTTGAGCGTATATGTTTTTAGCTTTTCTCCTTTTGGGCTGTACTTTACCATTGCCATATTCTCCGTATTTTGATTGGCTGCGCGGGCGGCATAAAATAAGTAGTAGTTTCCATCATCGTCCCTGGTAAAAGCGCCCAGTAAGGCATATTCATTTTCTAAGTTCAGCGTATTCTGTTCTTTAAGATTGCTGTCGTATTCATAAATGTACGTTGTTTTTCCATCGGAAGAACAAACCGCTACCGAACCGTCTCCGTTTACACAGGTTAAAACAGAAGGCAGCTGTGACCAGGCGCTGATATACAAATTTCCGTTGTAATCTGCAGAATCACGGATGGAGTATGGTACTGTCCGGCTTACTGAAGCAAGATTTTCCTGCGCGCCCAGTGTTACCGGCAGTGTTAATAGGGCGCATAGTACAATTGTTATGCTGATATACGTTTTCATCATTACTTCTTTTTTAACGGCACAAAACATGACGGATTTTCCTCGTATTCTTTTACTCGTTTATTTATCATAGCTTTTTCTTTTGAGTTTGCCGGTTCAGTTACCGGTTTCCAGTAGTCATCGGCGAGATAGGTTAATAATGGTTTTACTGCTGGAAGGCTTCGATCCGGAATTATGTCAATTATAGTGTGTAGTTCTTCTCTTAAAACAGTTGCGGTCATCGTTTCTTCCCCTTATTCTTTTTTTTGTATACTTGACCCCTCGGATCAATGTGTGTAACAAGTACGGCGCTGTTTTTTATCCGCCATAAAATCCGGTAACTTCCCACTCTTGTTCTGAAAAGACCAGGTTGTCCGCTGATCGAAGTAATATCACCTTCCGGCGGTTCATTCTCAAGTTTTTTCAGCGCTGCATATATGCGTTCCCTGTCAGCCGGGTTCAGGCGTTCCAGGTATTTATCAGCGGTGTGGTGGAGTAATACGATCATACTTTTATAACCGCCTTTCTTACGGTATAAGCAAAACAGGTTGTATTGTCAAGCCTTTTAGAAGCATGGTTCCAATCGCCATGCTGCGATGCCGGGCTGGAGGTGCAACGGTGTCATCCTAAATTTTCTCACGCCAAGGAGCGAAGATCGCAGAGTCATGTTGTACCGTTGCGCACCGCCGCTGCACTACCTTCTGTGTTGTCTTAGAAAATCGTCAGGGTCGCTTACGGCGTGAAACGCAGGTTTGGCATTTAGCTTCCAATCAAAAAGACATGGGTTGCCTGCTGAGAGCCAGCTATTGTTGTCATCAATACCCCAAAAGGTAACAAATTTAATGTGTGAGGAATATTCTCTGAATAATTGAAAAAGCTGTGCGTAGACTCTTCCCTGGGCGATTGCGTTTCTTTCGGATACAACAGAATCTCTTCCTTCTCCCTGACCTTGATTTCCGCCAATAGATACATCAACTTCGGTTATCGCAATTTCAATGCCAAGACTTGTTAATTTTTCCAAACAAGTACGTACATTATTTATATTAAGGTTTAAATTCGGGCTATGGGTCATTGAACCAATATGAGTTTGAGTGCCAACTCCTTCAATAAGATTGCGTGTTCCGCCTGTTTCTCTTTTGTATCTGTCATTTATGTCCTGAATCATTTTGCGTACCGCTTCTGCCTTGTTTGGACTATTTTCAAGATCATTGTCATTATAATAAAGAGTGATATTCGGATCTGCGGCACGGGCAGCGCGGAATGCAATTTCAATGTAATCGGCTCCTAACTTTTTATACCAGAGGTTATTAACCCAATCAGCATTTTTTGAAGTTATAATGCAATTCCTCCAATCTCCGCGGGCTTCCGCATTTGTAACATTTGGTTTAATTGCTTCATTTACAACATCCCAGGAGTTGATCTTGCCTCTAAAATGACGCAGCACTGTTGTTATGTGATTATTCATGTTTTGGATAACTTCCTCTCTTGTTCCTTCAGTCATCCATGCTCCATATTTTGCTTCATATTCCGCCCCATACCATACAAGATTATGACCATGAACCTGAAAATTATTTCGTATGGCAGCATTCAAAATATTGTCCGCATTTGTAAATTGATAAGCTCCTCCTTTAGTTGATGGAGCTAACTGATTAGGATATGCTGCATTAAAAGTAACTATATTAAAATGATGCTTCAAGAGATCTAAATATTTTCCCGACAATGTTCTTCCATCCCAGTTTGTGATGTTTCCTATAAGAAAATCGTTTGCATATATCTCTTTAAGAGGTCTCAAAGAAAAATCGGGGGTTAAAGGATTGCCTTCTGTAATAGTGACAACAGGGTTAGCGATATAAATAGTCGTATTCGAAGGCATCTCATAATTTGTTAAATAAAGTGTTGTATAATTTTGCGCAGGAGTTAAAATCATTTTTCCTTTCATAGAGTGCCATTGACCGGGTACATCATTATCAATACCGGAAATTTCTGGATTATTTGGGTTATCCACTTGCCACATCAACCTTCCTGTCGATCCTTCACGCCTTACATCCGCAGAAAATTCGATTAAAATCTCTTTCCCTCTGTATTGACCAAGAGGATAACTGGCAATAAACCAATTGGTCTTTGATCTATCAACTTTTAGAACATTGTTCTTACCTTGATAACGGCTTAAAATTTCAAACGAACCCGGCGGAGCGGTAAACCCGTTGACATTGTTGCTTTGGTTTTGCTGTGACAGGAAAAGAAAAGGCGCAAGGAATAATACTGCAAGTACTAAAAAATTTTTTTTCATTTAGGAACTCCTTTTTAGCTTGTCTGTGGACAGCTTTTTCCAAAAGTATACAGCCAAAAACCAAAAAAGAGACCAGTGTTTTTACCTAGTTTTTATCTGGGTTTAACTAAAATAGCGTCAATAGACCTCAAAATCCCATATTTGCAATAAAGCAGGACCGTAATCCTGTATATCCATATTGGCGCTAATAATAAAAAGCCATATAGTTTCTTTTTCAAAATCATAATGCCGGTAAT
>WRIX01000039.1 GCA_009782495.1 Treponema sp. | reverse complement strand
GCTGGTTCACAATCATTCTCCTATAGGACTGGGAGGCATACGCCGCTTTTCTCTGAACCGTTCCATGACAGCAAGAATCCTTAATGTGGGAATTCCCAGCGGCCTTGAAAGTTCCATGTTTCAGTTTGGACGGCTTTTAACCCAGCGTATATTTACCGTTTTTGGTACAGCTGCCATTGCAGGAAATGCCATTGCCTCGGTGATCAATTCTTTTTCGTTTATGCCGGGTATTGCCTTCTGTATGGGACTTCTTACCGTAGTAGGTCAATGCATGGGCGCCGGAGACGTAGAAGCTGCAAAACAAAATACTTCCCGTATAATGAAGTTATGCTGGTTTACCCTTTTTGTAATAAGCAGTTTGATATTTCTTTTTATGAAGCCGCTTATAGGCATTTTTAATCTAAGCCCGGAAGCCACTGCAATGACCAGGACTTTCCTGCAGGTTCACTGTGTCTCCATGATACTTGGGTGGACTTTCAGTTTTGCCCTGCCCAATGCACTGCGTGCTGCCGGCGATGTACGGTATGTAATGATTAGTGCAACGGTTTCCATGTTTGCCGTCCGTGTAAGTTCGGCTTATTTTTTTACTTTTGCATTGGGCATGGGTCCCCTTGGGGTCTGGATAGCAATGGGCCTTGATTTTTGCTTCCGGGGAGCCTGTTATCTGTACCGTTGGAAAAGCGGTAAATGGCAGGGAAAGAGTGTTATTTAAGAAGAGACGGTGTTGCGACTGCTCATCGCTATATGTTTAAGCCTTTCTATAATCGGCAGGTGCTGAGTACAGGCGCTTTCGCATTGGCCGCATTCTGTACATTTTCCTGCATCTTCCGGGGTAATTGACCAGTGCCAATGAAGCCTTTCTTTTATGGCGTCGGATTTATCCGGACGAAGAAGTTGTTGATTAAAGGCATCCATGTACTGCGGAATGGGAATATCCTGAGGGCAATCATCACAATAGCCGCAGCCGGTACAAATTCCCTCCATAGAAGCTTCCGACTTTTCTTTTGTCTCTGCCAGTTCTTTTTCGGTACGGGGTTTGTAGTTTTCCATGGCTGCCAAAGCATCCTTTACGTCCTGCTGCGAGCGAAAACCCACCAGTGTAGAAGAGATATCCTTGTGATCCCAAAGAAAACGGAGGGCAGCTTCTACAGCACTTTCTCCGGGCCGCATGATAAATCCGAATCGTTCCGGATGATCGGGGATAATACCGCCGCCAAGAGGATTCATTACTACCGCTCCGAGTTTTCTGGAACGAATTGCATCAAAGGCTTTTTCCCTGCATCTATAATTGTAAGCCGAATAACCGAACAGAACTCCTTCAAAAACATCTTCCGTAAGGAGAGTGTTAATCTCGTCCTGCATAAGGTGGCTTGATATGCAAATGTGTCTGATAATTCCTTCTTCTTTCAGTTTTCGGAAGGCTTCAAGTATTCCGTCTTTTTTTCTGGATTCCCAGTTATTGAGATCGATGATACACCAGATATGGTAGAAATCTATTGCATCCACATTCATGCGTTTCAGTTGGGCTTCAATTTCCCTGCGGATTGAGTCTTCGGTGGTTTTGAATGTTTTTGTTGCCACATAATACGGCAGTTTTCGCCGCCGTAGTTCTGCAAGTCCGTGGCCAAAAACACTTTCGCTTTTTGTTTCAAAATAGCCGGGGGCGGTATCGAAGTAATTTACACCGCCTTCTGCTGCTGTTATCATGGCTTGTACGCATTCTTCCGTATTATCTATGTTCTGAAAACGCATTCCTCCAAAACCAAGCAGTGAAACTTTTTTTCCTGTCGTACCATAATCCCGGTAAATCATATATTTCTCCTTTGTTGTCGTTTTTTTTCTTTCTATTGAAACGCTACTTTACTGCAATTAATTCTATCTCGACTTTCCCTCCTCTGGGAAGAGCGGTAACCTGTATACAAGAGCGTGCCGGTTTAGTATCGGGAAAACAAGCGCCGTAGATTTCGTTAATCTTCGCAAAGTTTGCAAGATCGGTAAGAAAAATAGTTGCCTTTACTACTTTGTCAAAACCTGAACCGGCTTGTTCCAGAATGGCTTTTAAGTTGTTCATTACATTTTTTGCCTGTTCTTCAAAGCTTTCGGGTAAATCTCCGGAAGACGGATCAATTCCGAGTTGACCGGAAAGAAAAAGCATATTCCCTGTATCAATAGCCTGTGAATAAGGGCCTAATGCTTCCGGGGCATGAGTTGTTTCTATTTTTGTTTTCATAATGGATTAGTATAGCAGGTTTTCTGTGTTCTGACTATAGCCGCAAAGGTTACAACGCAACTTCACTAAAGGGAGGAGACCTGTTCAATACATCGGCAATACAACGGTGTTCATCCTGCAGCAGGCCGGGATCTGTTTCCAGTATGGAGAATGCGCCGGCCCGTGCACGAACCAGTGCATCTGCATCCCTGACCGGGTCGGCAATGCCAAGTTTCAGATACCCTGACTGTTCAATTCCTGCAATTTGACCCGGACCGCGGAAGATAAGATCTTTTTCGGCAATAACAAAACCATCGGAGTTTTCCAGCATTACCATAAGACGCTTACCTTCACGGCTTCTCTCTTCTTCGCTTAATTCCTCAGGGTTAATTCCCGGCTGGTCTTCCTGATCAGAATAGATAAGAAAACAGTAGCTTTGATCGCTCCCCCTGCCTACGCGTCCGCGGAGCTGGTGCAGTGCGGAAAGACCGAAACGTTCGGCATGATGGATCACCATACATGAAGCATTCGGGACATCCACGCCGACTTCTACGACACTTGTAGCGGCAAGGATACGGATTTCTCCTTTCCGGAAAGCTTCCATGGTTTTTCGTTTTTCTTCGTCATCAATTTTTGAATGAATTAAAGCTGTTGAATACTGAGGGTATATTTTTTTGGCAAGTTTTTCCGACATGGAAACGGCGTCTTTTAAACCGTCATTATCAGCCGCCGGTTCATTGGTGCTTTCTTCGCTGCCGTTCCCGATAAGGGGATATACAAAATAAGCCTGACGCCCCGATTCCAGTTCTTTTCGTACAAAGTCATATACTTTTTGTGCATTGGATTCTTTGGATAAGTGAGTCTTTACCGGTTTTCGTCCCGGCGGCATATCGGAAATAACGGTAATGTCCAGGTCGCCGAAAACCGTCAAGGCCAAAGTGCGGGGTATGGGTGTAGCGCTCATCATAATCAGATCCGGCGTAGTTTTTCTTTGCTGGGAATTCTGACCCTTGGCAATAATAGCCTGGCGCTGGGTTACGCCAAAACGGTGCTGTTCGTCTATTACCACGAGTCTTAAGTTCCGGTATACGACATCTTTGGAAAAAAGGGCATGGGTTCCCAATACTATATCAACTTCTCCGGCGGCAAGGTTTTTAAGAAGCTGTGTTCTTCCGGAATATTTCAGGTTTCCTGTAAGGTAGGCGGGTCTGACACCCAAAGGCTCCAGCAATCGTGCGGCATTATCCGCATGCTGGCGTGCAAGGAGTTCTGTCGGAGCCATGATTGCCGCCTGTCCTCCTTCATCTACAGCCCTCAGTGCGGCAAGGAAAGCAACCAGAGTTTTACCTGAACCAACATCGCCCTGAAGAAGGCGGGCCAGCGGACGGGATCCCGACATTTCATCGTTGATCTCCTTGATGGCTTTTTCCTGTCCCGGGGTAAGCGTAAAGGGAAGCCGTTCGATAAGATGCTGCTGCAAAGGAGATACAGGAACAGGACTTGGCGAGATGATATTTGGGGTAACCCCTTTCCGTCTTTCCAAACTACGCCGTCCAACCATTATTTCCAGGTAAAAAAGTTCTTCGTAGATCAAAGTGCTTTTTGCTTTTTCAAGGATTTCCATTGAAGGAGGAAAATGAATGGCTTTTACCGCATCTGCTTTTTTAAGGAGTTGTTCTTTATTAATTATTTTTTGAGGAAGTTCGTTTTCCAGATTTGTACCGTAAAGATCCAGAGCTTGCTGTACCAGACGGCGTAACAGGTTTTGGTTTAAATCTTTTGTAAGAGGGTAGACAGGCATAATGGCGCTTTTGCTGCCGGGGTTTTCAATTTCAAATGACGTTGACATAATCTCGCCGAATTTGTAATAGAAGCGGCCCCATATTCTGACTTCTTTTCCTATGGGCAGCCGGCTTTGCAGAAAAGGACGGTTAAAGCAAACCAGCGTGGCCCTGGCACTTTGATCTTCAATGTAAACTTTAAGTGTTTTCTTTCTGCCAAAGCTGAACCATGAATGGGCGGTAACTGAAGCGGTGGTGCATACCTGTCCTTTTGCCCAGTCTTTAATCGGGGCAAAAGCGCTGCGGTCTTCCCAGTCGCGGGGGTAGCGGGTTAAAAGAGAAGCTATAGTGGTAATTCCCGCGTCATTCAATCTGCACTGGACTGAGCTGCCAACACCGCGAAGTTCATTAAGCGGTTGAATAAGTTCCCGGAGAAACATAGTTAAAAAGGCAGCTGCACAAGCAGCTTCGTACCGTAGTTCCTGACAAAATACAACAGCGCTGCTAAAACTGCCAGAACAGCAATGGAAAAGATGATCCTGAAAAGATAGCCGACAATACGGTTTGGGAAAAAAATACGGCTTATGCGGTACATTACCGGCTGCGCAATAAAATCAACAAAACGCCAAAAGGGTGAATAAATATTGCTGTTCCCCAAAAAAGCGATCATTCTAAGGATAAGGATAACGATAAAAAAAACCAATACCCAGGAAGCAACAGACCAAAGGGCATGAAGGAGCATTACCAATATAATTGATATGCTGAACCTTCCCGTCTGTCCCCATGTAATAAAAAGATTGTGGAGAAGAGAAAGAAAAGCCAGTGCAATTATTGGAGAAAAATCTATGGGGCTGTTTTTAAAAAGACGAAAACGGCGGAACCAGGCAAGATAAGGATCGCAGATACTGCATAAAAAAGTATACGGCCTGCCGAAATCGGCTCTGGGAAACCAGGTAAGAAGAATTCGTATAAAAAGAAGGATCATGTAAACGCTTGTGATCCCTGCCAAAACACTCATTAAATAAAACATCAGGCTACCCATACTTCTGAAATAAGAGGATTTTCTTCCAGTTCTGTGATTTGTTCACCGTTTGCCGTAATACGTACTCCGGTACGTATTATTTTTTCTGCTATGCCGCTGTTCCCGCTTTCCGCAGGTACATGAATAAAAACAAGCGCAGAACCCGGATGATCGATCAGGTAATCCCTTAAGGGATAGAGTTTTTTTTCGTTTTTTGCTGCGCTTACGTGCAGCCGGATATGCACTTCTCCGGTGTTCGGCTGTGCTGTAGCCGGTGGTACAGCCGGCGGTGCTGTTGTAACGGTTTTTGTTTTTTCGGCGCTGCGCCGCATTTTTCCCAGGTCCAGGAGGGAACTGACCAAGAAACTGGGTTTACCCCTGGACAAATCAAGTTTTCCCTTAAACGCTATGCAGGTTTTTTCAATCAGCTTGTCCTTGTTTTGCTCCCAGCACTTTTCAAAAAACACCAGGTCTATCCGGCCCTGGTAGTCTTCCAGGGTTCCAAAGGCCATTTCCTTATTGGGACTGTGTACATGGGTTCTGAGACTCGACAGGATTCCTACCAGAACATGATTTTCTCCGGATATTTCTTTTGGAATTCTGCGGAGAGGTGCTGCAGGGCCTCCCTCCGGATCTTTCTGTTGAGAAGAAAGATCCAGTGTCATGTTTTGTTCCCAGACTTCCCGGTATTTGTCCAGAATTTCCCGGTTTTTCAGCGGATGCTGATCATTGCCTGAAGTGCTGAATTCCGCTATTTTTCCTTCCTTTAGTTCCTCTGAAGTCAGGGCAGCAGCAACCTGAAGGCTCGCCCTTCCGCGCCTTTGATCGACCCTGCCCCTGATTGCAACAATATCGTTCTGCCGCAGTTTTTCCCGGCAGGCTTCCCAGGCTTCGCCGAAAAACGCCAGATCCAGTTCGCCGGAATAATCTTCCAGGGTTCCGAAGGCCATAGGTTTTCCGGTTTTGTCGGTTATGGTTTTAATGGTTTTAAGAATCCCGATAATGGTATAGTTTCCCGGCGGCGCATTGTTCAGGTCCGAGATATCAAATTTTACATGCTCTTTCCTTGTTTCTTTAAAAGCATCCAGGGGATGGCCGGAAAAATAAAAACCAATCAATTCCTTTTCAATATTGAGTTGTTCTGTTCTGTCCATCTCTGGCATTTGTGTAAACGTAAAATCGGGAAATGTTTCTTCGCCGGTATCTTCAAAAAGACCAACCTGACCGAATTTGCCTTCGTCCTTTTTATTTTGGGCATAATCTATGGCTGCTTCCATGTTGGTCTTCAGGGTAGGCCGGTTTATGCCAAAACTGTCGAATGCTCCGGTTTGGATAAGGATTTCAATTACTTTGCGGCTTACAGGATGCTGGTTTTGCTGATTGGTTTGCAGGGTTACGCGATCCAGAAAATCCATAAAACTTTTGTAAGGGCCGTCGTTTCTTTTTTCGATAATCTCGTCCGCCGGCCCTGAGCCGATTCCTTTAATTCCCAGGAAACCAAATACAATCTTTCCGTCTACTACATTAAAGTATTTTTCTGATCTATTGATGTCCGGCGGATCAATGGTAATCCCCATTTTTCTGCCTTCGCTGATACACTCGGAAAGTTTGTCTTTGTCGGCGCTGTGGATTTCGTTGGAAAGATTTGCGGCCATAAATTCTGCGGGAAAATGCACCTTTAGGTATGCGGTCCGGTAGGCAAGGATTGCATAACCTGCGGCATGGCTTTTGTTAAAACCATATCCGGCGAAAGGAACCAGCATATCGTAGAACCGCCCTGCTTCGGCTTCGGTAAAACCCTGTTTTACTGCACCGGCGATAAAAGGGATTTTTTCTTTTTCGATTATTTCTCTCTTTTTCTTTCCCATAGCTTTACGAAGTATATCCGCCTGACCCATGGAATAACCGGCGATGATCCGGGCAACCTGCATTACCTGTTCCTGATAGACAATAACGCCGTAGGTTTCTTTTAATACTTCTTCAAGGCTGGGGTGGGGGAAACTGATTTTCCGCTTGCCGTTTTTTGATTCAACAAACTGTGGAATATTCTGCATGGGACCTGGACGGTACAGTGCATTAAGGGCAATAAGATCTTCGACTCTTCCCGGTTTTGCCTGTTTTAAAGTATTCTGCATGCCATCGGATTCAAACTGGAATATACCGAAGCTTCTTCCTTCGCTCAGCATGGCAAAGGTTTCTTTATTATCTTCAGGAACATCTTTTACATTAAAGTCTGCATACGACGGATCTTTGCGGCGGATCAGTTCTTCGGTATTGTGGATTAGGTCAAGAGTTTTAAGCCCAAGAATATCCATTTTTATCAGTCCGCAGCCTTCCAGGTAATTCATGGAATACTGGGTAGCGATTATTCCTGTTTTTGAGTCTCTGTAAAGCGGTACATAGGAAGTTAATGTTTCCTTGCCGATTACTATGCCCGCAGCATGAATACTGCAATGACGTTTAAGTCCTTCGAGTTTCCGGGCCAGCTGGAAAAGCTCTGCATAACGGGGATCTTCCTCCATTTTCCGGAGTTTTGGTTCATCTATAAAAGCCCTTGCCAGTGTTACCTTTTGGCCGAAAGGAACAAGCGCGGAAATAGCTTCCGATTCGGCAATACTGATTGAAAGCGCCCGCGCTACATCTTTTATTACCGCTTTTGCGCCCAGTGTTCCAAAAGTAATAATCTGGGCAACTCGTTCTTTGCCGTATTTTTCTGTTATGTAGGAAATCACTTCATCCCGTCTTTCGTTGCAGAAATCCACATCAAAATCGGGCATGGAAATACGTTCGGGGTTAAGGAATCGTTCAAAGAGGAGGCCGTATTTAAGAGGTTCAATATCCGTTATCTGGAGTGCATAAGCGACAATGGAACCTGCGCCTGAACCTCTGCCGGGTCCCACATCTATGCCCTGATTTTTTGCCCAATTGATAATACCGGCTACAATAAGAAAATAACCGGTAAAACCCATTCTGATAATAACATCCAGTTCATAGTTGGTACGCTTTAGAATTTCTTCCCATTTGCCGTTTTCTCCGGTTTCCTGGGCTTCTGTCATTTCTTTGCTGTAACGTTTGCGCAGTCCTTCTCCGGTCAGAACACGCAGGTATGCATGGGCATCCTTTAGATCTTTGGGGATGTCAAAGTCCGGAAGGTACTTGGGCAAATCCCTGACATCCACTTTGGGAAACTGGTACTCAAGCCGGCCGGATTTTTTGTTGTGCTGCATAAAACCGGCAGTACAGCGCCGGGCAATTTCTACGGTGTTTTCCAGAGCTTCCGGATATTCGGGAAACAGGGCGGCCATTTCTTCGGCGGTTTTAAAGTAATACTGATCACCGGCATATTTTTTCCGCTTTTCTTCAGTCCTGGGTTTTCCCTGGCCTATGCAGAGCAGTATATCATGGGCAACAGCGTCTTCCTGTTTTAAATAATGAATATCGTTGGTCGCTACCAGGGGAATTCCGGTACGCTTGTGAATTTCTATTACGGCATCAAAAATTTCTTTTTGGGAGAGGTTTGTTCCCCGAAGGGATCCTGCCGGAATTCCGTGACTTTGGATTTCCAGAAAAAAATTCGGATTTCCTTCTGAATCGTTTCCAAAGAGTTCCCGGTAATAGACGGCTTTTTTTTCCGCAGCATCTGTGTTTCCCGCCTGTATAAGTTTTGGAATTTCTCCGGACACGCAGGCCGAAAGGGCAATGAGCCCTCTGCGGTATTGTTTTAAAAGTTCATCATCTATTCTTGGCCTGTAATAAAACCCTTCGGTATATGCAAAAGAACAGAGTTTTACAAGGTTACAATAACCTTCCCAATCGGCCGCCAGCAGTACCATGTGGTAATACTTGTTTTCTCCTTCGGCTCCGGTTTTTTCATGCCGCGATCGCGGGGCAATATAGACTTCGCAGCCTAAAACCGGTTTAATCGGGTTTTCTCTGTCTTCATGCTTTTCTTCTTCAAGCGTTCTTTCTTTGCAAGCAGCAATGAATTCCATAGCTCCGAACATATTACCGTGGTCGGTAAGAGCTAAATATTCCATCCCCAGTTCTTCGGCCCTGTCTGCCAATGCTGCAACAGAAACGGCAGCATCCTGGATAGAGTTATCCGAATGGACATGGAGATGAGCGAAATTCATCATAGATTCCTTTGTTCCGGAAACCGGGGGTTCATGGATCTATATTAATCCTAAAATGCGGTAAAATTCAACGTGTACTATTCCCTTTTACATAATGGTAATGTATACTTGTATTATAGAAATATAAATATACATTGCGGAGATAATCGTGGAAGACGGACGAAAATATAAATTTGATTGGGACACGGCAATTGGCGGTGATATGCAATTGGCCCGGCCCAGTCTTGGTCCCAATACCAGGGTGGAAGTATACCGGCTTTTTCAGTTTACTCTTCGCGATATTTTGGAACAGCGTTACGGCACCGATAAGGTTGATGAACTTTTCCGTGAAGCGGGAATAATGGCGGGCAGGGCTTTTTTTAGCAAATTTTTATGTGATGCCGCGGACACTTCTGAATTAGCCGCAAAAATACAGACATTCTTTCAAACGCTTGGGATTGGAATTTTTTTGGTGGAAGACGCTTCAGAGGACAATTCACATTTTATTTTTACCGTGGAAGAAGATCTGGATTGTTCCGGCCTTCCGGACACTTCGGATGTTATTTGCGTATATGATGAAGGTTTTATTCAGGGTGTACTTGAATCATTCAGCGGAAAGGGTTTTACTGTCCGTGAAATTGACTGTTGGTGTACGGGCGCCCGTACTTGCCGCTTTGAAGCAAAAATAGCTTCTTAAATTATATGGATAAAATCCAAGAATATCTGGAGCATATTCATAAGCTGCTTCACGATAACAGAATTCCCGAACTCAGAGGGGAATTGGCAGAAGATTCCCTGCTTTTACAGATCCATGATGAGTTAAAAATAATACGTGAAGTGTTGTTTGCTTTTTCCTCCGGAGATTTTTCTTCTGCCATATCCATTCGCGGCATCATTCCCGGCTGCCTGAAATCCCTGCAGGCTCATCTGCGTCATTTGATCTGGCAGGTTCAAATGGTAGAGAAAGGCGATTTTTCTCAGGAAGTCCGCTTTATGGGAGAATTCTCCACTGCATTCAACAGTATGGTTCAAAGATTAAATCTTAGCCTTTCAAAGTTACAGGAAAAAGAAGAAACTCTGTTGGATATAAACAATAAACTTCGCAAAGAAGTAAAACGTATGGAGATCCTCAGAGAAAGCGAAGCCCGTTTTAAATTCCTGGCGAGCCACGATCCTTTAACCGGTATTCTTAATCGCAGATCCTTTATTGAAATGGCCGGGGTAGAACTTGCAAACGCAATTGATCTTTGCGTGCCTTGCTGCTTTGCTATGATGGATGTCGATCATTTTAAGGATTTTAACGATGCCTACGGACACCTGGCCGGCGATGAAGCTTTGCGTCATGTAGTCAGGATTGTGGAGGAGGGCCTGCGTAAAAATGACTTTATGGGCAGGTATGGCGGAGAAGAATTTATACTGTTTTTTTACGGCGCCGATGAAAAGACCGGGATGAAGGTACTGGAACGGCTCCGTACCAGGCTTTCCGGGAAATCAATAACCGTGGGAACCGGTTCAGTAACAATACACGCCAGTTTTGGCCTGGCAGGAAGCAACAGGGAAAAACCGGAAGAAAAAGGATACATACAAAGACTGATCGATGATGCGGATACGGCTCTTTATGCCGCCAAAATGGCCGGCCGAAACAGGGTTATGCTGTACAACCCTGAACAGGAAACAAGAAGGCACTCCGTAATATCAAATGCATATCAAGATTCCGGGTTAACCGAAGAAGACGAAACATTGTGAAAACGGAACTTTTTACCTTCTGCGATTTTGCCCAGGAGAGCGGAGGCAAACTTACTATCGTGGGTACATTTGATACTATTATTTCCCGCAATTTTCCGTGCATTCATCCTCAGCTATCCGTTGTGATCCGCATTCGTTTTGATCTTTGGGAATTTACCAGCCACAATTTTCGCATAGAAGCCCGTGACCTTGACGGCGAAATTAATATTGAACCGGTAACCGGTACAGTTGATGTAAAGGGAGCGGGAAACGCAACGGCAGTTTCCCATTTGGTGTTTAACATTTCAAATCTGCACTTTTCCTCGGAAGGAGTAGTAAACTTTGTTCTTTATATCAACGATAAGGAAATTTCTTCCCTGCCCCTGTATATCAGAAAAGGCTGATTTGCCGCTGCTCCGTCAAAATTGCCCGGGTTTGGTTTTCCTTAACCAATGCGCTTATGCTTGTAATATGTACCTATTAGATGCAGGTATTGCGAAAATCACATCTAATAGGTAAAAAATGAAAAAAAAATAACCTTTCGTTTGGTGGATATACCGGAAAATTGTTTAGAATTAATAAAAAATGGGGATAAAGTCTGTTCTTGGCGCTAATCTTAAGTATTATCGAAAAAAACGGGGATTTTCCCAGGAGATATTGTCGGAAAAAGCGGGAATTTCGGCACGGCACCTGAGTTTTATTGAAAATGGGTCTGCTTTTGTTTCTGCGGAATTATTGGAAAAATTAATTGAAATACTCAGGGTTTCCGCATCGGCTTTATTTTACGATCTGAAAGATGTTTCCTGGGACGATACCCTGATGACTTCCATTGACCGCCTTGTCGAGAAAGAAATGGTTAATGCTGTTGAGTCAATTAAACTTCAGCTGCGTTACCTTTCGGGGCTTTAATACGGCCTTTCACCTGAATACCATTTAATGGTATATTGTACGCATGCCCTTTTCAGGGAACAGAACTGAACTGGTTCAGAAGAAAAAAAAGAAACTCAAGGAACCTGAAGAATACCGGGTAATTCTGCTTAATGACAACTATACTACCATGGATTTTGTGGTAGAAGTATTAATGGAGATTTTTCACAAGGAACAGGAAGATGCTGCCCGGATTATGCTGGATGTTCATTACAGGGGCAAGGGTATTGTGGGTGTATATCCCTGGGATATTGCCCAAACCAAGGCAAATCAGGTTCATTGCCTTGCCCGCAAGAATGAGTTTCCATTAAAATGTATTGTGGAAAAAGCGTAGAATCTCTTTTAAGAGAGATCAGGGCAGGGAGGGTTTATGAAAATCAGCCGCCATGTGCAGGCCATAATCAATGCCGCTTATAATGAAGCAAAGGTCAGAAACCACGAATATCTGACACCGGAGCATATTCTCTATGCAGCTCTGTCCTTTGACGAGGTTCAGGGGGTGCTTTCCGCCTGCGGGGCCAATTTAGATCAGCTTAGAAACGGTATGGAAAGCTACTTTGAACAAAAAGTCCCCCAGAAAACCAATTCAGAACCGACGCAAACGGTGGGTTTTAATAATGTACTGGAACGGGCTGTGATCCAAAGCCAGTCTTCCCGGAAAGATACCCTGGAAGTGGCCGATATCCTTGTTTCTTTGTTTGACGAAGACCGGAACTACTGCGGCTATTATCTGCGCAAGGCCGGAGTCAGACGTTTTGATCTGATAAGCGTATTATCTCACGGCATTGATTCCGAAATCTCTGATACAATCAGCGCCGGAGGAGGAGAAACCCGGCGGGACGAAAGGGCTAAACCGGAAGATGAAACCGATGCCGACCCGCGTAAAACGCCGCTTAAAAAAACAGCACTGGAAAAATATGCCACAGAGCTTACCGCTATGGCGCGGGAAGGAAAGCTGGAGCCGGTTATAGGCCGGGGAAACGAACTGGACAGAACTGTACAGGTTCTTTGCCGGCGGTTTAAAAACAACCCTGTTCATGTAGGGGATTCGGGAGTAGGCAAGACAGCCATCACAGAAGGTCTGGCCCAGCGTATTATAGCGGGTAAGGTACCGCCTACCCTGAAAGATTTTTCCATTTTTTCACTGGATATGGGAGCATTGATAGCGGGTACCAAGTACAGAGGAGATTTTGAAGACCGGGTAAAAAGAGTTGTCGAAGAAATGCTCAGGAAAGACAGGGCAATTCTCTTTATCGACGAAATTCATACTCTGGTAGGAGCGGGCGCAGTATCGGGAAATGCTCTGGATGCGGCGAATATCCTGAAACCTGCGCTGAGTATGGGAAAGCTCCGCTGTATCGGAAGTACCACACACGAAGAATACGGCAAGTTCTTTGCAAAAGACCGTGCGCTTTCGCGGCGGTTTCAGAAAATCGACATAAATGAACCGAGCGAAGAAGATGCGGTTGCAATACTGCGGGGACTTAAGAACAAGTACGAGGATTATCACAAGGTTCATTACAGCGAAGAAGCCCTGGAATCTGCCGTTAAGCTTTCTGCACAGTACATAACCGAAAGGCGGCTTCCGGACAAGGCCATTGACGTGATCGACGAAGCCGGAGCTTTTGTCCGCATTGAAGCCTACAAAAAACAAAGTACGGAAACTATTAATGCAGAACTTAATACTGAAACCGCAGGTGAAGTTCGTGTCGAAGTGCAGAGTACATCCCAAAGTGAAGCCCAGGCTGGAAGTACAATTCCGGTTCAAAGCGATATACAAAGTGAAACAGTTCAGGAAGGAACAGTAGATTTTATCGGTATTGGTACTGTAGAAATCGAAACGGTGGTTTCTAAAATTGCCCGAATTCCGGAAAAATCCGTTGGAATGAGTGAAAAGGACAGGCTGAAGAGCCTTGAAGATAATCTGCGGCTGCGTGTTTATGGCCAGGATGAAGCGGTAACATCAGTGGTTAAAGCGGTCAAACGTTCAAGGGCAGGTTTCCGCGCCCCTGACAAACCGGTGGCTAACTTCCTCTTTGTGGGACCAACCGGCGTTGGAAAAACGGAACTTGCCCGCAGCCTTGCCGGAATTCTTGATATTCCCATGCATCGTTTTGACATGAGCGAATATCAGGAAAAACATACCGTATCACGGCTTATCGGTTCTCCGCCGGGTTATGTCGGCTACGAAGAAGGAGGCCTGCTCACCGATGCAGTACGTAAACAGCCTCACGGGGTTGTACTGCTGGACGAAATTGAAAAGGCACATGAAGACATTTACAACATACTTCTTCAGATTATGGATTATGCAACGTTAACGGACAATAACGGACGCAAGGCGGATTTCCGGAATATTGTTTTAATTATGACCAGCAATGCCGGCGCAAGGGATATAGGAAAAAGTCTGATCGGTTTTGGCGAAAGAATAAACGACGAAAGCGCTGTGGACGGAGCAGTTGAAAAAATCTTTACCCCCGAATTCCGTAACCGTCTGGATGCGGTGGTTCGTTTCGGCCACCTTTCCCGTGAAATCATGATCTCGATCATCAATAAAGAACTGGATCTGTTTAAATCCCAGCTTGCGGAAAAAAATGTTACCCTTGAAATAACCGATACCTGTATTAACCGCCTGGCAGAAGAAGGTTATTCCCGGGAATTCGGCGCACGGAATGCCGGACGGCTTGTGGAAGAAAAGATCAAGACCTTCTTTGTGGACGAAGTTCTCTTTGGTGCGTTAAGCGAAGGGGGCAGGGCTATGGCCGATTATGCCGATGGTGAATACCGGATTACCGTGCTGGAAACAGCAGAAATACATTAATTTACACGAAATTGCACCGCAGCGGTCCCGATCCTGAATTCCCCTATCTGGACGAAACTATTCGTTATCACTTCCCCGATCCTCTTGAGGCCGAAGGTAACATTGTTGCTGTAGGGGGGAACCTTTCGCCGGGCATGCTCCTCTCTGCCTATGAACAGGGAATATTTCCCTGGTACAACGAGGACGATCCCGTACTGTGGCAGTCTCCTGACCCGCGTCTGGTAATTTTTCCGAATACGCTTCATATTTCCCGGACTATGCGGAAGATCCTTAATCGGGGAGATTTTGAAATTAGTTTTAACGGTGATTTTGCCGGAGTAATCCGGGGCTGCAGTAACATTGAACGGCGGGGACAGGACGGCACATGGATTACAGACGATATTATTGCCGCTTATGCGGAATTACACCGCCTGGGTTATGCTGTTTCCGCCGAAAGCCGCCTGAACGGAAATCTGGTTGGCGGATGTTACGGCCTGCTTCTCGGAAAAGTTTTTTGCGGTGAATCTATGTTTTCCAAAATACCCAACGCTTCCAAAGCTGCCTTTCTTAGTCTGGCGCAATATCTTTTTTCGGAACTGGAAGTACAGTTTATAGATTGCCAGGTTCCTACGGATCATTTACGCAGCTTTGGCGGCGAAGAATTAAGCCGCGAAAAGTTTCTGTGTTTATTAAAAAAAACCTATAGAATGAGGAGGATGCCGTGAAAACATGGTGGAAAGAAGGAATTGTTTATCAGATTTATCCCAGAAGTTTTCAGGATTCCAACGGAGACGGCATAGGAGATATCCCCGGTATCATAAGCCGGCTTGATGAAATTGCAGAGTTGGGGACAAGGGCGATTTGGCTTTCTCCGGTTTATAAATCACCTCAAATAGACAACGGCTACGACATCAGCGATTATTACAGTATTGATCCTGTTTTTGGAACTATGGCGGATATGGAACGCCTTATTAAAGAAGCAAAAAACCGGAATATAGGTATTGTGATGGATCTTGTGGTGAATCACACATCCGATGAACACGAGTGGTTTCAGAAAAGCCGCCGCCGTGAAGCGCCTTATGAAGATTACTATATCTGGAAGAAATCTCCCAATAACTGGACAAGTTTTTTTATGGAAGATGCCTGGGAATATGATGAAGTTCGCGGAGAATATTACCTCCACCTCTTTCATAAAAAACAACCGGATCTGAACTATCACAACCCGCAGGTTATCGAGGAAGTTAAAAAAATCCTGCAGTTCTGGCTGGACAAGGGAGTTGCCGGTTTCCGCTGTGATGTTATTAATGTGCTGTGGAAAACAAGCCTTGAAGACGGAAAAAAAAGTATTATGCTTACCGGACTTGAACATTACAAGTGCCAGGAAGGAAATCATGAAATCCTCCGCCAACTCAGGCAGGACGTACTGGATAAATACGATTGTTTTACCGTTGGTGAAACCGCAATGGTAAACCTGGAAGAAGCAAAACTTCTTTCGGATGAAGCGCGGCGGGAACTTAATATGGTGTTTTATTTTGATCATCTGGAGGCAGACCGTGTTTTTGCCCGCTTTGTACCGAAGAAATTCCGCGCCAAAGAATTGCTAAAACGCCTTGCCAAATGGCAGCAGGGCCTGGAGTGGAATGCGCTGTATCTGGAAAATCATGATCAAACCAGGATAGTTTCTCACTACGGCGACGACCGGGGGGCAGGGGAACATGACACTCCGTGGGAAAGAAGCGCCAAACTTATGGCTGCGCTTTTGCTTACGCTCCGGGGTACGCCTTTTATTTACCAGGGCCAGGAAATCGGCATGACGAACTTTGACTTTCACAGTCTGGATCAGGTAAAAGACATTGAATCACATAACCTTAACAGGCTGATGAAAAAATTACACGTGCCTAAAAGTTTACGCTGGAAATGGCTCCGTCTTTCGTCCAGGGACAATTCCCGTACTCCTTACCAATGGGATAATGTGCCTGGAGCCGGTTTTAGTTCAGCGGCGCCCTGGCTGGGAATTAATGCCAATTACCAAACACTTAACCATAAAGCCCAGAAAGATGATCCTGATTCGGTTCTTTCATTTTATCAAAGAATGATTAATCTTCGTGCTTCCGGTGAAACACTCAGATACGGCGAGTTCAAGCCTCTTTTGGCAACAAATTCACTGCTTATGTATAGCCGAGAGATGGCGCCGGTTTTGCAAACGGCGCAGACCGGTATGGAAAAAGCACAGGTGTTTATAGCGGCATTTAATTTTTCTTCCAGGCGGATAAAACTAAGCGGTGAAGCGCGTATGCTGCTGCAAGGGAAGGTCGCTGTAAGCAATATAGGGCGAACGCATTGGGATAACTCTGAAACGGCACTTGAAGCCTGGGAAGCGTTGCTGTTGCAGGTAAATTGAGTATAATTCATTGTATGAAAGCAAAGATATTTCTAGCCGTTTTAATAGTTCTTTTGGCCGGCTGCGGGCAGAATAAAAGTTCTGTTTCCGGAGAATTGAATGAAAACGGGAATGCTGATATTTCTGACTTTTCAGATGAAATGGTCTGGGAACAGGATGGCGCGGGAGTGGTAGTTAATAAAGACGACTCTACGTGGTATGTGGTTTCGGCTGAAGGTGTTAATCTCAGATTCCAGCCCACTACCCAATCAAAAATTATTATTGCCGTACCTGACAATTACCCGATAAAAATACTGGGCCGCACCGATGCGCAGGAAAAAATAGGCGAAACAAGCAATTTTTGGTATCAGGCAAGCGTGGACGGAAAAATAGGATGGGTCTTTGGCGAATACATCAATTCACAGCCAAAAGAATTTGCCTTTGTAACGGAAATGAAGGAAATATCATTATTCACCGTCAAAGAGTTAATTAAAAAACGTTCTTATGAAGGATCATACAGGGTTTTTTCGGTTCTTAACGGGAATTTTGATATAGGCAGACGTAATTTATCCGATATCACTCTTCGGATAAGCTATACCGCAAATAAGGAAGATATGGTTGTTCGTTGTAATTTTCCCCGTGAAATAAACAAGAATTTTACCGGAGGGGATCAATTTGTTGATGATTACGGCGTGCTATTAACGGCAGCTGACGGGCTTATTTTTACTATGTATTTTACAAGCAGGGGTATTGTTCTTTATTATTCGCATGGCAGCGGGGAATATCAATGTAATATTTTAATGACAGAAAACAAGAACGAAACCACCTATGTATTAATGCAATAGAGGAGCTTTCTGTACTATCAAGAGCCGAAGTCTCTTATGCGAGAATATTTACCCTGTTTCCCATTGCCGGATCGGTAATAATCTGGGCAGTATTAAGGAGCTTCAGGACAGCTTCGCCCTGCAGTTTTTGATTGGACATGGCCATACCTGCCACTCTGGTTGTAGCCTCAAACGGGACATTCCGCAGGGGATTCATTCCCTGGACTTTTTGTATACTCATGTATATGCCGCCTTATGTCTATAATATAATGCTTTTTTTGCAAAAAGCAAGCTTTTTTTTTGTAAAATACGGTATACTTGCTTTTGTGATAATAAACACATTTCAAAAAGAAAAGGGGCAATGAAAATGAAACTTAAGTTCAAATTAAGCTTTTTAGTGATTGGCATTATGATAATTGTTGTTGCAGGCATTGCCATGCTGCTCCTGCGCCGGGCTTCCGGAATAACCCGTGAGTTGAGCGTCAGGAGTGTCGAATATCTGGCCAATGAACAAGCTCAATTCTGGGCGGGGCGTGAAGAAGGCTACATGAGGGTTTTGCGAACCATCGCGAATGTAATGGCGGATTTTGAAAGTATGCCGCCCGAAGAAAGGCGGGACAGCTTCGACACCATGCTGGAAGGCACACTGATCGCAGAACCCAACCTGGTTGTCTTGTATACGATTTGGAAACCCAATGCTGTTGACGGCATGGACAGCCGGTACATTGGACGTACCGGTTCCACCTCAACCGGACAATATGCCATGACCTATACCAAGGAAAGCGGGGAACTGTTCGCCAGGGCCAGCACAGATGTAGAGAATACCATGAACCGCCTGGACGGACCTCTTGCACGATTTGACCGTGTTGACCACCCGGTTCCGAGGACTATACAAGGAAAAGATTCACTTGCGATCATCATGCAGGTTCCGGTTATCAACCGCCTTAACGACGAAGTGGTGGGGGCTGTTGGCCTGCTTTTGAATATAGCCGCGGTTCAAACAATGGTGGCCGAGGTTATAAAGGAACACGATGAATTGGCTGCGGTGACGATATATTCAGGTAACGGGATGATTATGGGCCATGTTGTTCCGGAACGGGTAGGAAAGATGCTGGTCGATGTGGACACTGTGTTTGGAGAATATATTCAGGATGCTAACAATGCCGTACTTGGCGGCGTGCCTTTTGTATGCAGATCATTTTCTCCTGTTTTTAATTCAAACGTGGAAATTGTCATGCGTCCCATTTCAATAGGCAATTCGGATAACAAATGGTCTGTTATGGTAGTGCTGACAGAAGAACATATGATGAAAGAGATAAATGCGCTGACCAGAATTACCTTTATGATTGCGGCAATAGCGATTCTGATTACGGCGGTAATATTGTTCTTTGTCCTTAGCTCGGTTACCAAACCTGTCGCCAAGGTTGCGGATACCCTTAGGGATATTTCCGAAGGCGAGGGGGACTTAACCAGGCAAATAATCGCCACCTCAAAAGACGAGATAGGCGACCTCTCCCGGTACTTTAACCTTACGCTGGAAAAAATAAAAAACCTTGTCTTTGCCATAAAGAAAGAAGCTGGTATGTTATCCGATATCGGCCATGACCTTGCCAGCAATATGAACGAGACTGCCGCAGCGGTGAACGAGATTACCGCCAATATCCAAAGTATCAAAGGCCGCGTATTGAACCAGAGCGCCAGCGTAACCGAGACCAATGCCACTATGGAACAGGTTGTGGTCAACATCAATAAACTTGACAAACTTGTTGAATCTCAGACTACCAATATAGCCCAGGCATCGTCT
>WRIX01000038.1:16756-19774 GCA_009782495.1 Treponema sp. | reverse complement strand
GCGTCATCCAGGGAAAGGGTATGCTCAGCTTCATAACAATCAACAAGAAATGCTATGCCCTGATGGTTATTTAGATAGTTAAAGGCTTCTTGTTGGCTTAACCCTTTTTTGTTTGAAAAAGCAGAGATGCACATTGTATAATAGTAAATTTGACTTATATTAATCATGCCAACTCAAAGTATATATTCAGCAGGGGTTTGGAAACAAGGACTATTTTACTTTATGTTTTATACAGTCTATTGATATTTTTTTACAATTCGGCTAAAATCGGCATATAGATGATTTTAGCCGGAGATAATAAATGATAGATTATATTAAACGGAACATGGAAAATGCTTTTTTACACGCTTCCGCTGAATATCCCGCTTTATTGCTGACTGGCCCGCGGCAAACAGGCAAAACTACTATGCTCACCCGTCTCATGGAAACTGAAAGCTTCGCCGGAAACCGGCGGAACAGAACCTATGTAAGCCTTGATGATTATGACGCCCTTACCCTGGCTTTGGGCGATCCTGTGTTATTTTTTCAAACCTATAAACCGCCGCTCCTAATTGACGAAGTCCAATACGCGCCAGGTCTTTTTGCCGGGATAAAACGCTTTATAGACAAAGGAGCAAAGCCCGGCGACTTTTGGATGACAGGTTCTCAGCTTTTCAGGCTGATGAAAGGGGTACAGGAATCCCTTGCCGGACGACTGGCGCTTTTTCACATGTCTCCTCTGTCCCAGCAGGAAATTTTCCCCTGTTATAAACCAGGGGCATTTAAACCTGATTATGATTTACTCCTTGCCCGCCAGAAAAAAACCGCACCGCTTACTGCCTCCGCAATTTACGGACGCATCTTTCAGGGAAGTATGCCGGCACTTATCAGCGGCAAATTTACCGACAGGGAACGCTATTATTCCGGTTATGTTCAAACCTATCTGGAACGGGATATTCGGGACATTGCTCCGGGTATTGATTTCCTGAAATTCACTGATTTTATCCGGGCGGCAGCTGCAAGGGCTGCACAGTTGGTAAACTATAAACATATCGCCGATGATGCTGATATGAACCAGGAAACCGCCAAAAGCTGGCTCCGGCTGCTTGAAGCTCTGGGAATAATTTTTTTTATACGGCCATATCACCACAATACTTTAAAACGCATGATAAAAACCCCCAAACTATTTTTCTACGACACAGGGCTTGCTGTCTTCCTTACCAGATGGAATTCGGGCGAAACACTCATGAACGGCGCGATGAACAGCGCTTTTCTGGAAAATTATGTCGCAGCGGAAATACTTAAAGGATACGAGAATTCCGGCAAGGATCCAGCCCTTTATTTCTACCGGGATAGGGACTCAAAGGAAATAGACCTCCTCATGGAAGGGGACGGAATGCTTCTGCCTCTGGAAATAAAAAAGACATCTTCCCCTGCAAAAGGTATGATTGCTTCTTTTGCAGCGCTTGAAAAACCTCCCCTTCGCCGCGGGCCGGGTGCGCTCATTTGCCTGACAGAACGCCTCAGCGCTTTTAACCGGGAGAATATTATTGTTCCGGTAGGTCTTTTGTAGGCAGATTTTAGAAGAATTATATCTCCAACTGCACAAGGCGGCCGTGTTCAAGTTCAATACAGTCAATTCCATTACCGCCTTCCGCACATAGCTGTAAAGCTCCAGTACGTTGATGTCTGCCCCTTGACTTTTGTTCTTATCTTGTATAATATGGAATTATAATCCAGATTATACAAGACAAGGCGGTAAAATGGCACATTTGGACAGGACCATGAGTCAGGTTATAGAAAAGGCGTCAAAGGGGTTTCGCGTTGTTTTACTGACCGGACAGCGTCAGGTCGGAAAGTCTACAATGCTTGGCGATATATCCAAAGGAACAGGGCGCAAATATGTGTCGCTGGACGATTTAGCAAACCGCGCACTGGCACAGAACGACCCGGAACTGTTTTTGTTGCAGAATCCACCGCCGGTTATCATTGACGAAATCCAGTACGCGCCAAACCTGTTCACTTACATCAAAATATACGCGGACGAAAACCCTACAAAAAAGAGCGCGTTCTGGCTGACCGGTTCGCAAAAATATCGTCTGATGCAGGGCGTCCAGGAATCTTTGGCCGGCCGCATCGGGATTTTTGACATGATGGGGCTGTCATACCGCGAAAAAATTAAAAAACCGTTTTCCGGAAAGCCATTTATGCCCAGTATGGACAAATTGGCGGACGGGAAGAAATTGACCCCACTGGCCGTATACGAGCAAATCTGGGCGGGTGGTATGCCGGAACTGTTTGTAAATAAAAACATCGACCGCGACCAGTTTTATTCGTCATACATCCAATCATATATTGAACGTGATGTAAAAGATTTTTATAGTATTGAAAAACCCATTCAGTTTTTTCAATTATTATCCGTTGTCGCCGCGCAGACAGGCCAGTTATTGAATTATACCTCTGTTGCCCGGGATGTGGGGATTGACATAAAGACGGCACAAACATGGATGGGGATTTTGGAACGATCCGGATTGGTATATTTGCTCAGGCCATATTCGCCGAATGTCACCAGCCGCATAATAAAAACGCCGAAAATATATTTCCTTGATACAGGGTTGGCCGCATATCTGACCAAATGGCCGAATGCGGAAACGCTTATGAATGGGGCGATGGCGGGCGCGATATTGGAAACATACGCAGTTGGTGAAATTTTGAAATCATATTTTCATAACGGTAAAGAACCGTATATATGGCTATACCGTGACAAGAATCAAAACGAAGTCGATTTGGTAATTGAAGAAGCCGGGACTTTATACCCGATAGAAATAAAAAAGACAGCAAATCCTGGTCTTGGCGATTATAGCGGATTTAAAGAACTCGCAAAACTGCAAAAAAAGGCAGGGCTGGGTGCTGTACTGTGCATGAAACAGGAACGCATTGCGCTTTCCCGTGAAGTTGTATCAATCCCAATTTGGGAAATATAATTTTATATTTGCTATACAATAATAGAGACGTCTATGTAATCATCGCCGTTTCAGC
>WRIX01000038.1:13992-16375 GCA_009782495.1 Treponema sp. | reverse complement strand
TGCAAGGTATAAGGCGCCATAAGGTTTCGTTTCTGATTGGAAGATGCGCCATAGAGGTATACGGCTTCCCGGCCGCGGAACAGTGTAACAATGCCGGCGAGATCCTCCCCATCGTTGGATGCCATGTAAAGCCGTACATCAACGCCGTGTTTTACCGCTTCTTCAAAAAGCACCCGGTAGTATTCCATACCATGAATCGAAATGCCGTCCCGTTCCGCCGTTTCTTTATATATATTATAATAGCTTGCAAGATCGCCGCCGTTGTTATTCGCGGCAATTGTGTCTGCACGTATACAGCGAACACTCACTCCTTTTTTTTCCGCCAGGCCGATATTATACCGCCATTTTGATTTCATGGCGCCGAGTATTACTGTTTCATCGGGAACAAGATCAACAAGAACCGAATCCGGCGGCTGCACATCTGCGGCAGCCCGGGTAAAGGTCTTCTGTGTTTGCGAGATCTCGTGATTATTATTTCTTTCAAAAGCTGATGAATCCGTAAACCAGGGAAAATCAAAACGTATCAGCGCTGTATCTTTGGGAAGGAATGATCGTAAAGCAGGCGCCAGTTCTGCCGCCGCTCTTCGGCTGGATTCTGCATCATAACCCGCAGGAAGTTCCGGCCCCCAGGGAACATAGGCAAAGCCAATTCCAAAACCCAGACGGCGGTACAACACTAAAAGGGAAAGACTGGATTTTTCTTCACTACCGTCCGTTTCTTTCCAACCGACATTAAATGCCAAAGCTGTCCAGCCGAAACGGGCTTTAAAACTTCCCCAAAAATCCGACTGCAAAAACGAAGAAGCGCCGCTGCAAAAAGCAAGCTCCGTAGGGTAAATTTTTATAAGCTTCGGATTTTCAATTGAATCCACTGTTTCTCCTATTTGTTGTATAACAGCAAATGCTCTTTAAAATTCCTCACGCAAAGGCGCAAAGCACGCAGAGTTTTTCAAGATTAACGAACTACATGACATTCGATGCTCCTTCCCTTCATTCCTTACTCCTTTGCGTTCTCCGCATCTCCGCGTCTCTGCGTGATAAAATATAATAAAATTCTTCAAGCAATGAGAAATGTTGCAAAATATTAGTGAACTTCTGCATCGGAAATAATGGAAGTCTTAATTGGCTTTCCGTCAAGAGTGAGCGCTTTGCCGCCTGCTGTTACAACATGACCTTCTACCCGAATGGGAATGCTGAAAAAGGTATTGACATTTATTTCTTTCGGCGGCTCCAGCAGCGCTGCGCCGTCAAGCGCAACTCTGGTTCCGGACGGGATGCCGGAAGCGTCCAGCACTTCACAGCGTTCTGCTCCGTCAGGGCCGTTATGATCTTCCGCAGCCAGAAGCATTCCCTGGCTCATCACTCCGCGGAGCTTGGCGGGTTTTAAATTGTAAACAACAATGATCTTTTTATGAAGCAACTCTTCTTCTTTGTAAAACGGGGCTATGCCGGAAACAATAACCCGCTCTTCTCCTGCAATGTCCAGTGTTTCGATGTAGAGTTTTTCCGCATTGGGGTGCCGCTCAACTTTTACAATTTCAGCCGCCCGGAGATCCAGCATGGAAGCAAAAGCAGTTGCAATATCCGCTGAAACGGTTCCAGTTTCGCTGGCCGTGCCGGTTACACCGGCGTTTTCTTTTCGTTCTTTCAGGCTGCCCGAATACGCTTCCCTAAGACCTGCAATTTGATCATCTTCCAGTTTGGTAAAGAGCACTTCGCTTTTTATTGATTTTCCGTCCAGATCCCCGGCCTCGCCCAGGCTGTTCCAATCCAGGAAATCATCTGATGAATGTTCGCCGTCTTCAGCCGCACCTTCCGGTGACGAATCAAGCCGGAATCCAAAAAATCCGGCAATACGGCTTGCCGATTCGGGAAGATAAGGCGACAACAAAACGGCGATGTCCCGCACCACATGACAAAGATCCCGTATTACTGCCGCTGCTTTGGGAGGATCTTCTTTCCGGTATTTCCAGGGTTCCGCATCCTGGAATACCTTATTAGCGTAAGAAGACAGTTCAAACACAAGACGGAAAGCATCTCGGAGTTCCGCCCATTCCAGTTTATCGGAAATTTCTTTTTCTATCCGCCGCACTGTTTCCCATGACAGTGAAGAAGCACAGGAGGCTTTGGGAATCTTTCCGTCGTAATAACGGGTAACAAAGGACAGTGTCCGGTTGACAAGGTTTCCCAGGTTTCCGATAAGTTCACCGTTTACCTTTTCCTGAAAATCTTTCCATAAAAAGAGGGTATCTGCTTTTTCGGGCCGGTTGTAGAAAATATAAAAACGCCATACATCGGCGGGAATTCCCGTCTCCATAACATCAGTGCCAAAAACACCGATGCCCCTGGTCTTGGAAAACTTGCCGCTTTCATAGTTAAGGTA
>WRIX01000038.1:0-13622 GCA_009782495.1 Treponema sp. | reverse complement strand
TCATAACCGGGACGCGGAACAGGTATACCCCATTTAAGGTCCCTGGTGATGGCCCGTTCCTGAAGACCTCCCTTAATCCATGCGCCAGTCATCTGAATTGCATTTTTGGCCCACTCACCCTTTACCGATGTTTCATTGATCCATTGTTCCAGTTTGTCTTTGATTTTGGGAAGATTAATATAAAGATGATTTGTTGATTTTAACTTTGGTTCATTGCTGCAGGTGGAACAGCGGCTTTCCTTTAACTCTGTCGGATCAAGCAGCTTGCCGCAGGATTCACATTGATCCCCCCTGGCTTCTCCATAGCCGCAGTGGGGACAGATCCCCCGCACGTAGCGATCGGCAAGAAAGCGTCCGCATTCTTCACAGAAAAGCTGCTCGCTTGTGTTTTCGGTGATGTAACCGTTTTCGTCGAGTTTTTTGTAAAGATACTGTGTTACCTCGGTATGTATGGGCGTGGAAGTTTTGCCGAATTTATCAAAACCTATGGTAAACCATTTATAAATATCATCATGAACCTTATAGAAGCGATCACAAAGTTCGCGCGGGGTGATTTTTTCTTCCAGTGCTTTTGTTTCCGTTGCAGTGCCGTATTCGTCGGTACCGCAGATATAGAGCGTTTCATAACCGCGAAGCCGGCAGAACCGGGCGAAAACATCAGCCGACAGTACCTGTATAAGATTTCCCAAATGGGGAATGTTGTTTACATAGGGCAAAGCGGAAGTAATAAGTCTGCGTTTCATGGGTATACTATACATGAAAAAATAAAAAATATCAACCTCTGGAATTCCCTGCTCAGACTACATAAAAATATATTGTCAGAGCTGTGCTGAACAAAGTTTAATCGCTTAATGAGTCCTTGTTCCTTGCAGGAAAAATGATAAGTCCAGCTTGTATGTTGTAGGCAATATTACGCTTGCAAATCAACTGTTTCAAAATATTCTTCTTCTACGCTTTTTACATTTATTCCAAATTCCTGCGCTATTTTTCGGGCATGAGAATTTACAGTACTAATGACACCAACTTTATCCATATTTTTTGTTTCGTCGTACAATTTTATTCTAATTTCGTCAATTTGATTTTCAAAATCAGTCATATTACCTCCATTGGCGTGCATATAAAAGGATTATTATACCCTTTCATCCTGTGAATTACTTCTGTAGCCATTTTAGTTTTTAGTTTGTTAATATGATGAAAATTTAAACTAACAATACAGTCCATATTATGTATTGCCGTCATTGCTATATGGATACCGTCGACCATAAACTTTAATGGAATTATTCCCATTTCAATATATATTTCAGCTAAATCATAAGCTCTTTGATCAATTTCTAATACAGTTATTTCATATTTCGATACAAGGTTTAGCAATTCACTTCGTTTAGGTTCGGGTGCTTTATCAAGTTCTTCGATAACATAGACCGATGAATAGGCATCTATTTCATTTTGCAGTATTTTATTAAAAAGTTCCTTGGTTTCTATATAATATTCACGATTATCTTCAAGAAAACGGTTGAAAACTGTTGTCTCCAAGTATATTCTTTGCATAAATATAATATACCACTATAAAACGGTTATTTCAAGGCATCGCTAAATTGGGATTTTAGGCTTATTCAAAAAGAGCCGTACTGAAATACCGCTCCGCCGTATCGGGAAGCAGAGTGATTACCCGTTTACCCTTGCCGAATTTTTTTGCCATACGCAGGGCGGTACAAACATTGGCGCCGCTTGAAATGCCGCACATCAGGCCTTCCAGTCGGGCCAGATCTTTCGCTGTTTGCAGTGCATCCCTGTCGCTTACAATGTCAACATTACTGTATATTTTGGTATCAAGATTGGGCGGAATAAGTCCGTCGCCGATACCCATTTGAACATGGGTTCCTATTTTTCCTCCCGACAGGATTGCAGCATTTTCCGGTTCCAGCGCCCAGATTTCCATATCCGGATATTTTTCGTGCAGTACCGCACCAATACCGCTGATCGTACCGCCGGTACCGATACCGGAACAAAAACCATGCAAAGGCAAACCTTTAAGCTGTTCGATTATTTCACGGCCTGTTTGCTCCCGGTGAACCGCAGGGTTGGCCGGGTTTTCAAACTGCTGAGGCACAAAGACCTTCGGATTTTCCATTGCCATTTTCAGAGCCGTTTGCAGACAATCTTCAATAACCTTGCCGATGTCTCCGTCATCATGCCTTAGTATAACTTCCGCTCCGTATTGTTCAATTAACTTGCGGCGTTCACCGCTCACGGAATCGGGCATTACGACAACGGCTTTGTAACCGCGCACTGCCGCAACAAGCGCAAGGCCAATGCCCTGATTGCCGCTGGTCGGCTCGCAAATGATCGAATCAGGTTTTAATAATCCCAGCTTTTCAGCTTCAAGAATCATATTGCAGGCGGTGCGGGTTTTAACGGAACCGCCAACGTTCAATCCTTCAAATTTTACAAGGACTTCCGCATCGCCGGGCCCTGCCATACGATTCAGACGAATAATCGGGGTGTTACCAATACTGTCCAGGATATTCGAACAGATCATAATTGCCTCCTAAAACTTTTAAAAATAATCCTTCCTGATTTAGTTTTTTCGTGTTTTGGCAGAAAAAGAAACAGTGATCCGGTTTTCCCACATATCACCGGGATTAAGAAAAAGCTGAAACACCGGAAGAAAACAGCGTGTCTGGTACGATTCTTCCAAATCTACGAAATACAAATCACAGGGGGTTTGGAAACCAATGTTAATGGCAGCTCCATGTTTGGAACTCTGTTCTTCAAAAGAAAGCACCCGTTTTTTTTCGCCGTTTTTTTCGGAAAAACTTTCTTCTTCCCCCTGACTCTTGCGAAAAAGAAGCTCTCTTCCGGCCAATGCCAAATCAAACCGGGGCAGAAAACAAATGACCGTTTTTTCTTCTCCCATATTATATAACTTATATCCAAGGTTAAGTATGTTTTTTTCCAGGCTGTAAGTTTTTTGAATTTCGATAAAACCAAAGGGAATCCCCTTCCTCGGAGAAAGGTTAAAAGAAGCTTTAAGCTTTGCCCTGTCCGCAGTCAAAAGCCTGTATTCTTCGTTTCCGCAAAACCTGCAGTTATCGGGAAAAACGGTTTCACCGGGAGAAGAGTATACAAACGAAGATGATTCTGCTGACGGGACAAAATCGCCGGGAAAAAGCATATCGGTAAAAGCACATCGCCTTTCAGAACCTCCTGTCAGAGAATCCAGATAATTCCAGCCTTTGGGAAGGTAATCCAGTTCAAAAACAGCCGCCCCTTTTGTTTTTACATAACAATTGATGTTTTTATCATGAAAGAGGTATTCTTCAATGCGATCCAGATCAAAATCAAAACTAAGAAGCGAAGGTTTAAATTCCTTTTCACGGATTATCCGTTCAGAAGCAAGAATTGCCTTATGAGCATGGCGGCGTACTTCTTTATTACCGATAGACGACAAAGCTTCCGCGCCTTGTGCCTTCCACAGTTCTTCCCGTGCACTGCGTTTTCGTGATTTGTCTCCGCGCAGCTGGTTAATAAGGTTATGAACAAAATGAATCCTTGCATAAAGCTCGTTGGCTTCGGGATACCTTGCAAAGAATGAACGAGGCTGAGGACAGGAAGAATCCCCGGAAGCGGGGAAGTACAGCCTGGGAAGAAAAGTACTGGAACGGTATACTCTGCCGGGAGTAGTAAGACCAAGGTTTAAAATACCGGATTTATCTGTCAGCGCAGAAACCAGTCCTTCAAAAAACCACCGGATGCCTTCTTCGGCATTTTCCCGGGGAAAATCGGGAAATACTGTTACAACAGCTTCTTTTCCGTCATCAGGGTTTATTTTTGCTTTTTGCAAAATATCCCTGACGCTATCCTTCCCTATGTTCGCAAGGGAAGAAAAAACCGGAAACACAACAAGAAGTTTTCCCTGGTCTTCGGTGTACACCGGGCTTAAGAGGCTTTTCCCTATGCAGCCGGCAGCGGCAAACTGTTCTTCACATAAAAAGGTATAGGAAAGGCCGCAGGCGGTAAGCAGCCCTGCCAGAGACTGTTCCCACAATGAATGGGCCAGCATACAACCTTGAGGTTTCCGGCCGAAATTTTGTCTTATATACGTAGTCAACATTTCTATCTGACCAATTCTGTCCGACGGAGGAAGCAGAGGCACCAATGGTTCATAAAAACCACCCCCTAAAAGCTCCAGCTGTTTACGGGCTGCCATGTGCTTAATCAATAAAAAGAGTTCAGGCTTCTTCTGTTCCAGACGACTGAAGAGAAAACCGGAATAATGGAGTATTGCCGGGATTTTGGGATATTGATTAAGCACGGTAATAAAAGGTTTTAGCCTGGTTTGATATAATTCCTCAAATTCGTCATCTGTCGCCGAAGGAAAAATATGCGCATGAGAACCCAGAATCAGGTTTACCTTTTCAGCCATTATCCTACTCTATAAAAATATTTTTAAGAACAACACCGATGCACCGGAAAAAATTAATGATAAAAGTCCCATGGAAATGAACAGTATTGGGGTTCCCCTTAGTCCATGAGGTATTGCTTCGAGAAATGAACGTTTTTGTATTTCTTTAATAATCAAAAAAGACAGGAGGGCTCCCGCCGAAAAGGTCAGGGAAAGGAGAAAAGCATCCGTAAAAGTCAGGGCAAAGTGGAGCGTTAAGAACAACGCCACGGCAGAAAGGCCGTTATAGGATGATCCGGCAGAAAACAAACACGGATTCTCATGTTGTTTTGTTAAGGGTTTAGCGAAGCGAAAAAACAGAATTTCCAGTCCCATACTTCCAAGGACCGACAAGGGAAAGATTAAAAAATAATCAAAGATTCCGCCGGTAAAAAACAAGATCCGTGCAAAGAGTATCCACAGAAACAATGTGGAAACAAAAAGAACAATCCAGGGATAATAGAGCAGTATTGCCGGAGTTCGTTCTCTGAGTATCAGTTCCTTAATTCCCAGCGCAAAATTTAAAAAGAGGTTTAAAGACAGGGCCGTAAAAAATACAAGCGCAAAAACTGCCATTAATCATCCTCCGAACGGGTAATTTCTTTTCTGAAATACCGGTACACTGCAATTACATAACCAAGAACAATCAGGGCGCCTGACGAAGCCTGAAGAAAACGCAGCGGCTCATTCTTTGCAAAACGAATAATATCCAGACCCGGAAAAGAAACTGAACCAAAACCCAGCGGTTCCCGTATAAGAGAAAGGCCCAGGATAAGAATTCCCAGAACCAGAGCTTCCGCCACGGCCTGAGACAGAACTTCTCCCATGTCATAATCCAGCACCCTGCTGTGAAGACCCGAAGCAATAAACACAACCGGCACAAGAAAAACAAAGAACGAACTTTCCATTGCCAGTACAGGATTAATTATCCAAAGGAGTATCACAAAGATCCCTGCCGCCACAGAAGATATAAAAAGCAATACAACATTCCTTCCCCACCGGGGAAAATATACACCGCCCAATTTTGCGGCGGTTAAAGTAAAAACATAAACCCATACAAGCGCCAGACTGCAAAGGATGGCAAAAACTATACGGCCGGAAGCGACAATAAGCAGGGCTGCGCCGGTAAGTGAACCAAGCGGTGAATTCTTTCCCCAGAACAGATGTGATTCCATTTGAACGTTCACCGCGATGCCCTCTCCTTTAAATTCATACGTCGTGCAGCCCGTTCTATGCGATCCACATAAAAACGGTATATCGGCAAGCGCAATTCATCGGTAATCTGCCGGGCGTTTTCGCTAAGGGGAATAATCGACCTGACCTTGTTTTCGCTGTCGACAAGGGCGACACAGGCTGCGGCAATTCCGTTTTGTATCATGGTAAACACAAAAGCCCTGTCGGTATACTCCGCCGGGCGGGCATTTGATGGCGAAAGTTCCCCTCCGAAAGAATTGCCCAGCATAAACCAGGAACCGCCCAAAACAGAAGAAGGACCTCCCAAAACACCGGATATTTTTTCGATACGCCCGCCGGCTGTAACACCGCTTTGTGCAAGGGCTTTGTTTACTTTTTGCGTTAATAGTCTTGTCCGGTATGACAAGGTAAAAAACCAAAGCAGAAAACCTATCAATAGCGCCGAACCAATCCAGACAAGGCAAAGAAGTAAATTCCGTCTTGTCATAACAGTTTCCTCTTTTCATAATACCATGCATTTTCCAGCCTTCTTATCAAAGGAACCAGTGCACTGCCCACAAGAACAGCGGTAACCGCTCCGTAAGGATCAAGCCC
The DNA here is from genome assembly GCA_009782495.1 of Treponema sp. GTDB lineage: Bacteria > Spirochaetota > Spirochaetia > Treponematales > Breznakiellaceae > WRIV01. The sequence goes on along the minus strand of WRIX01000038.1, from coordinate 7,390 downwards.
CGGATAACGAAACAGAAAAGTAAAAACAGCACAAAGGGCGATATAGACTGCATAACCCGGCGTGGATTTAGGACTTGTCGCAGGATCGGTAACAAGAATAAAAGCGGCTGCCAGAGTACCGCCGGAAAACAGGGCAAAGATTACATCTCCTTCCCAAAAAGAACCTCCAAAAGGCAAAGCCCCAAAAATCCGGATCAACAGGGAATAAACAAAGATAAACACTGCCGGCAGCCAAAACCTGAAGCATTGGGAAGCAGTTATCAAAATCGTTCCCAATACAAGAAAAAACAGCCCCCGGTCTGCAATGATCCCCGGCCCGTTTGAAGAAAACAAAGCAAGATACCCGCTTGGCAGCGAGCTTCCCGTAAAATTAAAGATCGTCTGATTAAAGAAAGAACTCAGCTTATTGTCCAGGGGAGAACTCGACCACCCGTTAATCATAAGAAGAGTAAGCGGTGAACCCAGACTGTCTCTAAGACCCCCTTCAAGCGATGCGGAAAGCCTCATAAGATGGTTGTCCTCAATACTGCGGTTAAATGCAACAGGCCAGGCGGAACGGATAAAAAGCCATGCGCCCGCAGCCGGGTTAACCCAATTGGATCCCAATCCGCCGAAACTATGCTTAAGCACCGCCATTGCAAAGATCCCCCCCAGAAATGCATAAAGAGGATTGAGTGTATTGGGAAGGAACAAGGTGAGGATCAATGCGGAAGCAATAGCGCTTGAATCTTTAATGGAAAAGTTCTGTTGTTTTAAATTAAAGAGAAGCTCCGTTCCCGCCATCCCCAGAACAGCGGCTAAAGCAATTAAAAAGGAATGCCCTGAATCACCCAGGGAAGACTCAAAAATAGCCAATAAAGCGCATACCGATACAAGCCGCATTCTGAGCGGAGTGGATCGGGAAAGATTGATTTGCGGTTTCTGAAAAAGGCTCAGATCCATGCTAGTTTCCCTTTAAGGCCGAGCGAATAATACTGGTAGAAAGAGGAAGTCCCGAAGGACAAACTACTTCACAGCAACCGCAGCCATGACATTCGGCCGCTCTGCCTGTTTTACTGTCTCTGCTTTCCATACCATTCATATATTTAAACAGCGCTTCAGGATCCAGACCTACAGGACAAACAGTCCGGCATTCACCGCAGCCAATGCATTTATTTTGATTGCCGCTGCCCAGTTGACCTCCAAGAAAAGCAAAAATTGCAAAGCTGGTCTTAATTACCGGCTCGTCCAAATCTACAACAGTTCTTCCCAGTAAAGGGGAACCCGAACCGATACGCTTGGGCTTATCAACATAACCGCCGCATTCGGCGAAGATTTCCCCAATCCTTGTACCAATCTGAACTTTCATTACCTGAGGTTTTTTTATTGCCGAACCTCCCACCGCCACGTAACGGGAAAGTATGGGTCTTTTTAATTTTACCGCATCGTGAATTGCCGCCAGAGTGGCAGGTCCCAATGCAAGTATTGTTCCCAGTTCTATACCTTCTTTTTTGGCAAAACGGTGGAGTACCAATTCCAGTTCCCTGCGGTTTCTTTGGGGATACCTTGCTCCGGTAAGGACAATCGTTACAGGGAATTCCAGTTTCCCCATAGCTTCCAAAAGCGTCTGGGCAAGATCCTTTTCTCTCCGCGAAAAAACCAGAACTATCCTTCCCATACGGCCTGCACGTGCGGCAATACGGCTCCCTTCGGCCACTGCCGTCAATCGTTCCTTGAGCAGTACATAATCCGCCGCAAGCCAGGGATCGTCAAAGACACAGCGCACAACCAGGCTTACCGGTTCCCTGGCAGCCCGGAGGGAATAAAACATATCCGATACAGGTCTGCCTGAACCTTCCATTTCGACAATACCGTATTCGGAAATAATCCTTTGGATTTCAAAAGAAGAAAGACTCTGCCAGGGGAAAACTTCCTCATGCCGGCCAAGCTTTTCAAAACTGCCGTCCAGTTTTATTACCAGGGCATTGTTGGTAAATCCTTCGGCCGTTTTCCAGGAAACGGTCCGCACTACCCTCCCCGGTACAGTGGCATGAATATTAGCCGACCCAAGCCCCTGACCCCGCCCTATAAGCATTCCTTCGCTGACCCTATCCCCCACACTTACCACCGGATTTGCCCGGCTGCCCGTATGCTGAACCAGAGGGATTACCGAAAGACCGGGAAGAAAGGCGGTTACACTGGAAGTACGCGGCGGCACTGAAGAATCGGTATAGTGTATCCCCCCGCGGAGGAATGAAGGAGTAATCATGATGATATTTATATATTACCATGATTTGCTTGTTTTTTCAATGCATCACGTGCTGCGTAGTGCCTGCCTTAATTACTCCTTGTTTAATCTGGAGGTATAACATCTCTGTCCGCAGCGCATCCGCTTACTGACAGAGAGTTATTAATCAGGCAAAATTTTCTTTCCATGCGGGGAGTTTTTTCATCATCGAGAGCGCCGCACCTTCGGCGGCTTCCCGGGCAAGCCCCTGGGTTTTGACGATAAAGTTCGTCATGCCTTCCTTTTTCTCCTCGAAATTCTGCATGGAGCCGTCGGGACGCGCGCAATGTACGCAGTAATCCCTGCTCTCGTCATTCATGGCAAAATCCTCCGGTTTCTTCATGGGCATCCCGCAAGCGATACAGGTTTTCATTCTTGTTACCTCCGTGATTAATTTATTTTTTGATTAACGCTGTAAAACACTTGACAAGTGAATTTTTATGGCGTTTCAAAACCGATTTCTCAGGCGCAAACAGGGCGCCGTTTAGCAGATAATAATGAACCAGTCCAAGCCATGTGTTAAAAAGCATATAGAAAGGTACATTCTTTATTCTTCCTGCGTTCATTTCATGTTCCAATACCTGCATAAAATGTATGGATACTGTTGATTGAATAGCTATAAAGGTGTTTTTTGCTTCTTCCGGCAGATAAACGGCCTCTGTTATCAGACGTTTGTAAAAATTCTCATACTTAATCAAAACGCTTATATGCCTATTCAAAAGCTTTGCGATGTCGCCGGATTCGGAGAGGGAGTGCAGTTCGGCTTTTATCTCCCGTGCAAAAACTTCCAACAGACAGACCAGAAGGTTCTCCACAGTTGGAAAGTGAACGAATATTGACCCGTGGGCGAGACCTGCTTTATCGGCAATTACACTCGTGGGAGCGGAAAATCCCTGATCAGAGTACACCTTTAATGCGGCGTCTATTATTTTCTCCCTTGTTTGAGACTTCTGCAATTGGCGCTTTCCCATATATAATGACCTTATACTCAATGAGTATGTACTCATTATATTTTATTGTGAATATTTGTCAAGAGGCATTACAGGAAACGGTATAAGTTGCTGAATTTTCATAGAGTTCTAAAAACAATAATTCATACTTGCAACTTTCTTTTAAAAAGAATATATTGGCACTGTCGGTTAATAACAACTGATAAACCAGCCGAAACAGGCTTTAAAAGGGGCAATGTATGGCAAAGAGACCAGCGACAAAGAAAATTACCAGACCGAAAAAACCAACGCCCAGACCAAAGCAAAAGACAGCCGCTAAAAAAGCCGTGCCTGCAAAACGGCAGCAAAAACCGCAAACGGAAAAATAGGTAACAGGAAAACGCAACAGTCTGGCGCTGTTTTTGAAGTCATGTAGTGGTTTCTCCCATTCTGACCATACTACATGAGAAAACTGTGGTAAATAACCCGGGCATTACTGACTATGCAGGAAAAACTGACATCCCGCGAACAGGAAATTTTTGACTTGCTGCTTGAGGGTATCCCGCCCAAGGAAATTGCCTTTAAACTTAATGTCACCTACTCTACAGTTGATTATCACAGGACCAAGTTATACGGTAAACTGGGTGTCCGTAATATTCAGGAGCTTTTTGCTAAATATTCAAAAAACGGTACGCCTCCCATCGAATCTGCAGAACCGCTTCCTTCTTATGAAACCAAAAAGCCTGCGTTATTCAAATTAATGCTTTCCGCCGGAATTGTGGCACTTGCTGTTTTTCTATTTTTCTCAGGGTATTTTTACGCGAAACTAACTCTTACAAAATCATCCTTTTTAAGCCCATCTGGTAAAAACCCATTTACTGTTACTCTTTCCAATAATGAGCCTCATGGATGGAATATTCACTTAATCCCGCCGGAACTTTATGATACCAGAAGAACCAAGGGAGAAATTTATACACTTAATTATTCTTTTTCGTCAGATATTGATTTAGGTAATTTAACAGTTTTTTTTATCGATCTGGAAGCAACCAGTGCAACAGGACATGAGCATTTTCTTTGCGGTCCCAGAAAATTAGTAACAAATATTAAAGCAAATACCGAATATAAAGGCTCTGCGACTCTAATTATTAACCAAACCGCATACAGTACAATTTCTCATGCAAACCTGTTTGAAATTTCTGCGATGCCTTATGTGCCGGATTGCCCGCCGCCAACCCTTACCTTTGCCAAACTTGAATTTGTAAAAGAAAACTAAACCAGAGTTCCCAGGAAATTGCGTACCTAAGGTACGATACTTCATGAACAACTCAAACTGGGTAATTATTGGGCAATTACCCAGTTTTATTTTTTTATCTATAGAGGTAACTTATATTACAGCTTTCAAAATCAAGGGAATATTAATGAAAAACAAATTAATTTTTCTATCAATTGCATTTATCGCCCTTGTGCAAACATTGCCGGCGCAGACAAAGGCAGCAGGTATTCCGCAGGCTCCTTTTTCAAAAGGCATCAATTTTTCCGAATGGTTTGAACCAAGAACTAATTTGGAAAAGAAGAACTTTAGTGTGGAATATGTTGACTTTACCCAATATACCGAACAGGATTTTATTGATGTTAAAAGAATGGGAGTCGATGTAATACGCCTGCCGATCTGGTTTGTTGAAATGTCAAGCGGTGCGCCAAATTATACGATTGATCCAATTTTATTAAAATTTATTGACAAAGCGGTAAGTTGGGCTGAAAAACACGAACTTTATATCATTATAGATAATCATTCTTTTGATCTTATTAAGCCCACGTCAAATAACATAGACAAGCTTCTTATTCCACTATGGACGCAAATAGCTCAGCGGTACAAGGATCGCAGTGAATATGTGGTCTATGAAATAAAAAATGAGCCTTATGGCATTTCCGACAGTCTTTGGGGAAGAATTCAGGGAAAGGTAATAGACACAATCCGCAAGTATGATCAAAAACACTGGATAATTGTCGGCGGAACGTTTTTTAACTCTATTGATAAACTTTCCGCATTACCAAAATATTCCGATAAAAAGCTGATTTACACTTTTCATTTTTACCTGCCCTATTTATTTACCCATCAGGGCATGGATTCCAGTGTACCTTCACTGAAAGACCTTATCGGAGTTCCTTTCCCGTATGATAAAAGCAGGATGCCAAAAACACCGGACAGTTTAAAAGGGACATCGCGTGAACGCGAGTTAAACGAATGGTACGAAAAAGAATCTTCATTTCAATACCTTAATGCGCTTTTTGATAAAGCAGCGGCATTTGCAAAACAGCGCAATGCTCCTGTATTCTGCGGAGAATTCGGGGCAACTTTTCATTGTCTGCCTGAAGATCGCCTTAGATGGTATGAGTTTGTTGTTGACGCTTTGGATAAACGGGGTATTTCCAGAACGATCTGGGAATATCATTACCACTTTGGAATTTTCAACAGTAACAGTGAAAATGAAAATGAACATTTGTTTGGATTTGGAGATGTACATTACGATCTCAATGTTAATTTGGCAAAAGCATTGGGGTTTACACCGCCCGTACAAAGAATCCGCAGGCCAGAAACGATAAGAGAAGGTTTTACAATCTATGACGATTATCCCAACCGTGAATTTGTAAGAGTACGGTTATGGGCTGATTTGGGTTTTACCCTGCTTGATACCAATGCGGCGGAAGGAGAGTTTGCCATTCGCTGGGGGAATCTGCCTCAATATTGGTCTTTAAGGTTCCAATTTGATACCAAAAAAGATTTGAGCGTTCTCGCCTCAAACGGTTACTTTCTTGAATTTAAAGCTCGTGCGGAAGTTCCTGTAAGTTTTGACATACGTTTTGTAAATCCTGAAAACACTTCTTCCAGACCCTGGCGAGTGCGTTATACTATAAATCCGGCTAATTTGCCGCCGGATGGTAAATGGCATACAATTCGTGTCCCTCTTGCCCAAATGAGGGAAGAAGGCGCATGGCTTGAATCGACACAGCAATGGCTAAATCCACGAGGAGAATTTTCATGGAGAAATATTGATCGTCTTGAATTTGCCCTTGAACACGAGAATTTCATAAACAAATATGTGTGGTTAGATTCAATAAAGATCACGCGTTAGTATTAAGGTATCTACAAGAAACAAAAGGCTGCGGCAATAATAATCCCCAGAATAGCGCCTACGGTTACTTCCAAAGGAGAATGACCATGCACTTCCTTTATGGGATGGAAATCTATCTTTAGTTTTTCCGAGGTTTGGCGGCCAAGCCAGTTAAGTACCCTGGCCTGGATTCCCGAAGAACGCCGCACCCCCAATGCGTCTCTGACAACAATCAGGGCAAACATAAGTGTAACAACAAAAAGGTTGGTATCTATCCCTTCAACAAATGCAACCGAAGCAGCCATTGCAGACACCATTGCGGAATGGCTCGAAGGCATGCCGCCGGTCCGCCATATCAGGATTTCCAGCGTATCACGGGGACTCTTTGCTTTTCTTCTTCCTGAAAGATGAATGATCGTTTTAAGCAGCTGAGCAAAAAACAGACTTGAAATAACTGATAAAAAAACGGGGTTTTCTATAAATCGTATCAAAGCCATAATAAAACAATGAAAGCTAACAGGGGCTTTGTCAAGAAGTTGAAACTTACCGCCCAAAACGACGATGCAGACCGGCGGCTGGACAGGATACTCCGAAAAGCCCTGCCGGACATTCCCCTTTCCGCACTCCACCGGCTCCTGCGCAAAGGCCGCATACTGGTAAACGGCAAACCGGCAAAAGGCGAAAACAGGATTCCGGCCGGTGCGCTTATTGAACTCCCGCTCAAGGAAACCGAAGTAACGTATAAACAATACAAACCGGCATTGGAAAACCAGCCAAAACAACCGGTAACTATTGACATACTGTGGGAAGGTGAAGGATTACTTATCGTCAATAAACCTGTTGGACTGGTAATACACGGCGGAAGCGGATCGCCGGATAATCTTGAAAGCCGGGTGCAGGTATACCTGGAAGGAAAACTGCCCCCTTCCCTTTCGTTTAATCCCGGCCCGCTTCACCGTCTGGATAAACCTGCCAGCGGCGTTGTTGTCTTTGCATGTAACCTGGAAGCCGCCAGATGGTTCAGCGCCTTGCTCCGCAAAAGAAAAATACGCAAAAGTTACCTGGCTATTCTGGAAGGAGAA
>WRIX01000037.1 GCA_009782495.1 Treponema sp. | reverse complement strand
CTCTTCCGTATAACCTGCATTGTTGGCGTTGTATACCACCAGGGAATCATCCGCATCCTTTATCATAATGGAACATATTTCCGCCTGACATACATTCTGCAAAAGTGAAAAAACACCCTGTACAGTCTCTTCCAGCGAAGAAACTTTATGGGACAATTCGGCAAGCAGCCCGATAAGAGTTGTTTGAAACAACTTGTTGTCCAAAAGGTTATTTACCATTTCTATTAACGAATTATCGTTAATTCTTTTTCCTTCCCTTTTTATTTTTTCGTAGTCAACCGGCGGACTTTTACCCAGTAAATTCTGGATTTGCTTTGAAAGCTCGGCAAAATTTTCAGGAGACTTTTCTATGTAATGATCGGCGCCTGCCTGTTCACCCCAAAATTTATCCTTTGATTCTCCAAGAGAAGTAAACATAATAACCGGAATATCCCGTGTTGCAGGCCGGGACTTGAGCAGACGCGTAGACTGATACCCCTTAAAAAGCGGCATTTCAACATCCGAAACGATCAATTCGGGAAGAAAACTGTAAACCTTTTTTATTCCTTCAAGACCGTTTTCGGCCCGATCCGTTTCATAACCTTCCTTTTGGAGGAATTCCAAAAGCATATCTGCAAAGATGTCTGAATCTTCAAAAATCAATACTTTTCTACCCATTAGCTTCTCCGATTAATTCACGCACAGCGGCAACTAAATTGTGATTGTTGAAAGAGTTTTTTACAATATAGCGGTTTGCCCCCAGAAGAGCCGCCCTGTTTTGATCTTTTTCGTCTGTTCTGGAAGAAATAACAATAATAGGTATATCCTTTAATTGATCGTTTTTTCGTATGTTTTCCGTCAGCATAAAACCATCCATGTTCGGCATGGCAATATCGGTGCAAATCAAATCGTATTGAACATTTTTTGCCGCTGCCAGCGCTTCTGAACCGTCCGCCGCCGTATCCACTTTATAACCCTCAGCTTCAAGGATATCCCGTTCAATATCACGGGTTGGCCGGGAATCGTCCACCACCAGAATGGATTTACGCATACGCTCAAAGTCAACATGCCGTTTTTTCATGTCGATGGTTTTTGTACGCCGCGCCATTTTAATCACTGTCGGGATATGCAAAGCCGGTACCATTTCATAATCCTCGCTCAGCACCACTCCCGAAAAAACATCCATTTGTTCTATAAAAGACGGCATGGTTTTCAGAATTACCTGCCGCATACTGCTTATTTGATTAACTGCAAGGGCTACAGTTTCTTCATAAGCCTGAACAATTACCACAAAGACCGAATCACTGTCATTCTTTTTTTCGTCTGCATGTATTTTCAGGATATGATGCAGATAAAACAGTTTTATGATCCGGCCGTTATATTTAATACCGGGACGATCTACAACGGTGATAATGTCTTTGGCATCAACCAGCATGACCGTATCTACAAAATTGGCGGGGATAATAAACTTCATATTACACGAAGTAATCGGGAATCCCATAAGGGACGCCATCGACAGAGGCACTGAAATAATAAAAACAGTCCCTTCGCCAACCCTGGTTTGTATCGCAATGCTGCCCTTCATAAGTTCAATATTGTTTCTGACCGCATCCATTCCCACTCCCCGGCCCGAAACATTGGAAAGTTTTTCTGCAGTAGAAAATCCGCTTTGGAATATGTAGTTGATAAGTTCTTCTTCGCCAAGAATCGCAGCAGATTCCGCAGAAATCAGACCCTTGTCAACAATTTTTTTACGGATTCCTTCTACGTTAATACCTTTTCCGTCGTCGGCGATTGTTACCTTCATATTTCCGCTTTCCCGGACACAGCGAATTGTCAATTGGCCGGTTTCATCTTTTCCGGCGGCCCGCCTCTCTTCCGGAGATTCAATGCCGTGATCGATGGAATTTCTTATCATGTGAAGGAAAACTTCGGACAATGATTCAATCAGGTTTTTGTCGATTTCATTTTCTGATCCTTCAATTTTGATCTGTACCTGTTTGCCCAATTCGGATGCAATGTTAAAAACATACCGCGGATATGCATCAAGCGCCGTAGAAAGAGGGAGCATCCGCAGGGAAATTACACTGTCGTAAGCGCCCCTGATGTGATTGCCCACATCCAAAGCGTAATTTTTTACCAGGGAACCCAGCTTGCTTGTCAGCAATTCTATTGATCTGAATTCCCGCAGTAACGGTGAATTCCAGGATTGCTCTGCGCTGATAAGCCTGGAAAACTGCCGGGAAGCTTCGTTTATGGTTTCAGTGTCCCTGGCAATATTCCTTGCGGTGATTTCCAGGGACTGAAGCGCCGCCATGCTATGAATTATTTCGTTGATTCGTTCAAGGGAAATCCTTATACTTTCCGATTTGGCTTCTTCCAGTTTATTCCGTTTGGAAACACCGGCCGAAACTTTTTTATCGATCTTGGGAGGTAATTGTTCTGATGATACCGGCTTTTTTTCGGACTCTGTACTTTCACCGGCAGCCGATGGCTGAACTTCACTTGCTGCGGGGACGTCAAAGTCTTCATTTGCAGAAAGAGCTGTAAATTCTTTTTGAAATATCTCTGAACGAATATCATCTTCGTTTCCGGATTTAACCTTATTAAGCCCGGTTTTCAGTTCATCCAGTCCGGCAAGAAGAAGGCGTATTGATTTATCATTAAGAGATATGCGTTCTTCCTTTAAAGCGGAAAATACTGTTTCCATTGTATGAGAAACGGTTTCTATTCCCTTGAACTCCAGCATTCGCGCCGAACCTTTTAAGGTATGCAGGGCGCGCATAAGAGTAACCAGATCATCCTGTACGGAAGATCCTTCTTTTATTTCAAAAAGAAGCGTTTCTACCGTCGAGATGTTTTCAAATCCTTCTTCGACAAATTTGCCGATATATTTGGATTTATCAATCGTTCCTGCAGTCCTGGCGGATTTTGGCTGTTCACCGCTCACTTCTTTTGCCGGAAGCTTCGCCTCTGGCAGGGCTTTTTCCTCCGAAACAGGAACAGCAGGTTTAATATCCGGTTCCGCAGGCAGGGCAGCCGAAGCCTTTACAGGAACGGTAAAATCTTCGTTTGCGGAAAGCGCAGTAAGTTCCTTCAGTAAAAGCGCCGGATCTCCGGCATCCTGTTCACCCGATTTAATCAGTGAAAGTCCGGTTTTTAGATCGTCCAGTCCGGCAAGAAGAAGGCGTATCGCTTTATCATTAAGAGATATCCGTTCTTCTTTTAAGGCAGAGAACACCGTCTCCAGAGTATGAGAGAGAGTTTCGATATTCCTGAATTCCAGCATCCGCGCCGAACCTTTTAAGGTATGCAAGGCGCGCATAAGGGTAACCAGATCATCCTGTACGGAAGATCCTTCTTTTATTTCAAAAAGAAGCGTCTCTACAGTCGAGATGTTTTCAAATCCTTCTTCGACAAATTTGCCGATGTATTTGGATTTATCTATACCCATATTCACCTTTTCCGGTTGCATTTTCCGCCGTCAGAAACTGTTCCAGTTCAAAGGTACGTTCCGACAAGGTTCCAACCGATGATGCTGCCTTTTCTGCAGAACCCATAAAGCGCTTTATCCTTTGGTAAACTTCGGAAACGGTTGAATAAATCTGTTCGCTGGATTTTAATTGCTGCTGGGTGGAAACCGTTATGGTCTGAGCCTGGTTGGAAGTTATTTCCGCACCGGATTTAATTTCCTTAAAAATATCTTCCAAATCCTTGATAAGTTTATAACCCTCTGCAATTCTGTCGGAGCCTTCTTCGCTGTATACGATAAGCGAAGAAGAAGAACTTTGAATTTCCTCTACCTGTTCCCTAATCTGCCGTGTCAGAACAGCTATATCATCGGCCAGCCGGTTTACCTCTCCTGCTACCACGGCAAAACGTTTTCCTGTTTCTCCTGCACTTGCCGCTTCCAGCGCTGCGTTAAACGCAATTACCTTTGTTTGATCGGTAATTGTGTTAATAACCCGTACAATATCACGGATTTTGTTCACTTTGTTGCTTAACGAAATAATTCCGTTAATAATTCCGGAATTTTTCTCTTTAATATCCTCCATCTTTTTTACATTTTTTTCCAATACGGTAAATCCATGCAGCACATCATCTTCCATTTTGGAAGCAATGGTTGCAACGCTGTTTGTTTTTTCTGCAATTCCCGCAATAAGCCGTGAATTTTCGTCGATGGTGGTTTCGATTTTTTCGATACTGCCTGATTCGACACCCTTCGCAATCAATTCCCCCCGGCCGGAAATGGAAACAGCAGACTCATTAACAGCGGCAACAAGTTTCATGGTTTTATCCCGAAAATCATGCACGCCTTTGGCAGACTCTGCGGTACGGGTTTCCAGTCTATTGACCTTGTTTTTATAGGAACGCAATAACGGGAACATAATTATTCCCATTAGTACAATTCCGGCAATTAAAAAGAGAACATATCCAAGCATAAAGTCTCCTCTTAGGTTTCAGTACGGTACTTATCCACTTTTCCCTTTAATTCTTCCGACATACCGTTTAAACTTTCGGCAATTTTGGAAGTGGAAGAAGTGGCAATTACAAATTGCTTTACTCCGGCAGAGATTTCCTTGAGGGCGCTGAAAATCTGCGATGAAGCCAATTCCTGCTGCTTGCTGAGGTTGGAGATTTGCTGGGAACGGGTGGCAACATTCTGAGAATTATCAACAATATTCTCAAACACAATTTTTTGTTCGCTCATTCTCTCATAGCCGATTTCAATTTGCTTGGAGCCATTGTTGGCTTCAGCAATCAAAGTTTGTGAAGCGCCCTGAACTTCTTCTATTTTTTGCTTAATCTCCCGTGTCGATTCAACCACATTGTCGGCAAAACGCCTGATTTCCGAAGCAACAACAGAGAACCGTGCCCCTGCTTCACCGGAAGAAGATGCTTCAAGAGATGCGTTAAAAGCTATCAGCTTTGTTTGATCCGCTATGCCGTCAATAATCCGAATAGCTTCGCTGATCCTGATAATCATATCCGACAGATTCCGTATTTCATTTATGATCTTCTGGTTTTGCTTCCGGATATCCTCCATCATGTTCTGGTTTGCTTCCCTGAGTTCGGCGCCTTTACTGCTCAAATCCTGGGTCTCTATGGCAAGGCCGGCCACCTCGGTAGTTTTAAAAGCGATCTGCTCGGACAGATTCTTGCTGCTCTCCATTGTACTGACAATTTCCGAAACGCTGGCAGACTGTTCATTGGCAGTTGTGGTGATTTCCTTGGATGACGAAGAAAGATCAAAAACCGAATTGGAAACCAGTTGGGCGCTTTGCTTAAAACTTCCGAATGTGGAACGAAGCACATCAAGGAATCCGTTGAATGCTACCATCAACTCGCCGAATTCATCCTTGGAATTAATCTGCAAAAACAGCGTTAAATCATTTTCGTTCAAACCCTTGAACAGCGTTTTCAGGCTTTTTACAGAACGATTAATATCCATCGTAATTAACACTACAAAAGCCAGAGCCAATACCAGCGAAATCACAACTATTGAAAGATACCAAAGCAGCTGTCCCCGTGCTTTTGCTGAATTGCGCTGCATTAATGTGTCCAGATGGAAAAACGTGTCTGCCCACAGTACCGCCAGATCCGTATTCAAGTGAGACAGAGTTTCCAGGAATTCGGCTGCCGTACAGAGGTTCGGCGTATTGGAACCGGACATTCTGCCGTACTGTTGCGATAAAATACCGACTGTATCCTGATATTTATCCAGCTTTTTCTGAAAATCCTCAAATTCATCTGCGAGCCTGGTATCTTCTTCCATTGCAGATTTCAGGCTGCCGCTGATTCTCTCCCTGTCCGAATCAAACAAAAGATTACTGTTCCGTATAAGCTGAAACTCAGTGGAAACAAACATATTTAAAGTAATGTTCCGGGGATCACCGTCATAAGGTCTTGCCGAAAGCCTGCGTCCCTGAGCCTGGGCATCTGCAAGTTCACCATTCCAACGTTCGATTACACTTTCGGCTTCAAAGAGGTTTTTACGGACCAGATTTCCGATATTAATCAGACGTATGGATGCTTCCGGTATGCTGGAAAGCCCCGAAGAAACATAATAATATGTTGTAATATCATTAACCAGGATCAGCCGGGAACGTTCTCCAATCAGGTCTATCAGATCCCTGACAGACTGGACATAATCCAGATATTTTTGATATATCGCTTCGTCATTTTTTTCGATTTTTTTTAGTGATTCCCAATCGGTTACAAAAGCAGCATGTTCCCTTTCACTCTTGCTGTACCACTTCATTTCATTATCCAGGGCTCTTGCAGCCTCACTGATCTGGTCGTCCAGACGCCTTAAATCTCCCTGTTCCAGGCCCAGATAAACATTAAGATAGTTGGGCAAATTCTGCATTACTGTTACAGCAGGTTTAAGAGAGTCTATTCCGTTCCGGACATTGCCGCTTCTTCTAATCATTCCAACAGTAATGGAACTGATAAACAAAAGCATAACCGCAACGGGTATTAAAAATACGGCGCTGGAAATAAAAAGTTTGGTAGAAATCTTTAACCTGGAAAAAATCATCTTTCCTCCTATCCTGCTTTTTGTTTTAAAAGCACACTTGCATAATAATCCGGGGAAAAACCCCCTATTAATACTTCATACTGTAAATCCCGTCCCCGGCGAAGTCCTTCCAGGGCTTTTTCCACCCGGTATTTCTTCAGCGCTCCCGCAGAAGACAGGGAAGACAGCCGGTATCCCGCAGGCCAAAAAGCATCGTTTTTTATCAGGGAAATTCTATAATACAATTCCGCTTCTGTAAATAAATCCTGCAGAAAAAAGAATTCTCCCCTTAAAAACGCCGTGACAGATGAATCATCCAATGTCTCCAAATACTCCAGCACACTGCCTGCTTTTAAAAAATCCCCTTGTTTAAGCAAATGCAAAACCGAAACCACCAATTCGTTTCCGTCCAACCCGCAGGAAAGGGAATTATCCTGCAATGTCAATTGAATACGTTCTGTCAGCTCCGCGGCTTTTTCTTCGCAAGAGAGTATATCGCTGACACTGGAAATATCAAAGCATAGTTCTTTTTGCCGCTGTTTCCGCGGCATTACCGTTTTTTGGTATTCTTCTACAGGATAGTCCGCTTCCGGATATTCCGCCGAACGGACAAAATCAGGCGCCGGGAACGAAAGTTCGTGCGGTTCTCTTCCCGTTACGGATTTCTGAAAATAAAAAACCTCATTGCGGTTTTTCTCTTCAAGCCCGTCATGGTGTACCCCCGCAGTTTCCGACACTCCCAAAAAGAGGATTCCGCCTGCTTTTAAAACCGCAGAAAGATTTGAAAGAACCCGGCTTCTGTACCGGGACGTAAAATAAATAAAGGCGTTCCTGAAAAAAACAATGTCGTACTCTTTGGGAGGAAGGGCATCCATGAGGTTATGCACAAAAAAATTAATATTCTTTTTTAAATCATCCTTTACATGGTAACTGTCTTCCTGTTTTTCGAGGTAAGGCTCTGTCATATACCTAAAACAATTCCCGTCTTCCCGAAGAGTGCGTGTACTGTAAATACCGCGGCAGGCTGTTTCGATTACATTCGGATCAATGTCAAATGCATCAATATGATATGCAATGGGCCGGGCGGCGCCTTTGTTATACGACTCAATCAGCATTGCGATGCTGTAAGCTTCACATCCGGCAGCAACTGCGGCAGAACATATCTCTATCTCTGTTTTTTCAAAAGAAGGCAGTAAGTCAAGAAGCATTGCAAAATGAGCGGGTTCTCTGAAAAAATATGTTTCATTCACCGTCAGAAAGCCCGCTGCTTCTCCGGAAGAAAAAGCATTGTTAAGAATTCCGGCATCTTCTTTGCCGTAGGTTTTTCCGAGATATTCCTGCAGTTTTTTTATATCGTCCGGATCTGCCTTAATCCCGAACCTTTCCTCCGCTGCCCGGCTGAGAAAATTGGTCATTTTGTAAGCCTGACCAGTTCTTCGGGTATCTTTTCCAAGGGCAGCACCATATCCACACATCCTGTTTCTGCCGCAGCTTTCGGCATACCGTAGATAAGCGAACTTTCTTCATCCTGAGCCAGAGTAATGCCTCCCATCTCCCGAATCTTCTGTGTTCCCGCAGCGCCGTCATTACCCATACCGGTAAGTACAACGGAAATAACCGACTCTTTATAGCTTTCCGCCGCAGTCCTGAACAGAACATCCGCCGCGGGCTTCTGATTATTTTCCGGCTCATCATCGTTGTAACACATATACCAATTCTGGGCGTTTTCTGAACGCAGCATAAGATGTTTATCGGTTTGAGCGATATATACCGTACCGGATTTGGGAGTCTCTCCTTCTTCCGCAAGTTTGACTTTTAAAGCCGTAAATGTATCCAGCCATTGGGCAAAATTTTTATCAAACCCCGAAGAATTATGCTGAACAATCACAATCGGCACGGGAAAATCACCCGGAAGCAGAGAAAAAAATCTGGACAATGCTTTTGGTCCGCCCGTGGAAGAAGCCAGAACCACCGCATTAATTTTTCGTTTTTCAGGCTGTTTTACCAATGCAGGTTCAGATAAAGCCGATCTTTTTGCCGCCTTAATACCGCTTATCCGTTTAAGGGTTTCGTATATTTGCTGCTGTTTTGCCGGACTCAACGAAGCCGTAAATGTTTCTTTGGAATAAAATTCCAATGCTCCCCTCAGAGTTGCTTCATAGGCTGTCTTTGCCGTATCCAGGCTGGTAATTACGACGATCGGAACAGAAATCTTTTTCATTACCGTCTCAATCACTTCAAGGCCGTTCATCTTGGGCATTTGAACATCCATAGTTACAAGATCAGGATTCAGCGACAAAATCTTCCGGACACCTTCTTCCCCGTCTGCAGCCTCTCCGATAATCTTAAATTCACTGTCACCTTCAAGAAAATCCCGAATAATGCCCCTTACAAGAGCGCTGTCATCCACAATAAGCGTATTAATCATTGTATTTTTCCATTAGTTTTTCTGTATTAAGAATCAGAACAATGCTTTCTTCCGTAAAATATACTCCTCTGAAATACCTAAAAAAACCAACAAAGGCTTCCGGCAGGCTATGAATGTGTTCTTCGGGTATCTCCAAATCTATATCAATCCGGGGCGCCAGCAGCACTGTTTTAAGAGTTTCAATTCCGTCATTCGGTTTAAGAACAACCCCGTGCAACGCAGTAGAATCTTTTTGCAGAAACAACATTGGCAGGGATATAAAAGCCTTCCCGTTATCGTTGTCTGTCTCAAATACCGCAGTCTGCATCCGTGTAACCGGAATAATCCGCTCCGTTCTTTCCGCAGGAATGCCCAGATTTATCTTATCCAGTGTGCAAATAAAATATCTCATACACATACCGCCTCCTGGCGGTAAATTATAACCAATTTCCTTGCGTTCGCGGCCCAAAGGGACGCTTATTAGGATTCCTTTTGCTCAAAGTCCTGTTTTATACGGCTGACCAGTTCCCCGATTTCTATGCAAAAAACATGATGCTCTTTCCATTCAAAGAAAGCATTTACCGAACCAACAAGGGCGGTTTCTTCCTGTTCAATTTTCATTAACTTATCCGAAGAAAGATCGGCTATATCCACCACATCGTCAATAAGAAGGGCTAGTTTATCCACTTCTTCTTTAAGAACGATCACTTTTTGTGCGTTTGAAACATCTTTAAACAGAAGAAAACTTAAATCAATAAGCGCATAAGGTACGGAATACCGGTTAATTATGCCGCGCACATAATCCGGCACCAGCGGCAAAGGAAAAACTTTTTCGAGCGCCGCTACTTCGCTGATTGTTTTGGATGGCAATGCGTACCGTTTTTCCCGGACAGTAAAAACAAGGTATTTCTCTATAATAGCATTTTCAGATATGGTATTTTCGGCCGGATTTTCTGTAATATCAGACATAGGAAGAGTATATCACGATTGTTTTGAGGCTGCAACTCCGGCTAAAGCAGCTACCCCGTGCCGCCGCCTGCTATGGGTAGAAACTTCTGCAGACTTCCGCAGCGCTGGCTGCATCGGCAGAATAGGCGTCTGCGCCGATTTCATCGGCAAAGCTCTGTGTTACAGGAGCGCCTCCAACCATTACCTTTACACTGTCGCGGACTCCGGCGCTTTTTAGCGCATCGATCACATCTTTCTGGGCGGTCATGGTAGTGGTAAGGAGCGCAGAAAGGCACACCACTTTTGCTCCGGTTTCCTTAACCGAATCCACAATTTTCTGTGTATCACAATCGACACCCAGGTCTACTGCTTCAATACCTTTGCCTTCTATCATCATTCTGACAAGGTTTTTTCCGATATCATGGAGATCCCCTTTAACAGTACAGATAATCGCCTTTCCAACGGGGTTTACACCTGCTTTTGCAAGATGGGGCTTTAATGTTTCGGTTGCTTTGTTCATAGCACGGGCGGCAATTAAAACTTCCGGCACAAAAACTTCGTTCCTCTTGAATTTCCCCCCTACTATATTCATGCCTTCCATCAGGGCTTTTTCCAGGATATCTCCGGCGGGAGCACCGGCATCCAGCGCCTTTTGAACCGAAATTACAATATCTTTGGCTTTTCCCTTTTGAAGAAGTTCCGAGATTTCGTTAAACAATCCGTTAAAATCCGCATCAGCCATTGTCTGCTCCTCTTAAAAATAAATTCACCCGCTATACACAGTACATCCTGAATCGTCTTTATTTCATTGCCATTCTTGCCATAAACCTGTAAAATTTTGCTAACAAAAACCTCAGTCCCCTGCATTCCATAACGTCATGGAAAAATACGTTACCGTATTGGGCCCATTATTGTAGGTAATGCCTGCCGCCTTGCTTAATTCGGTCACATTGATTCCTGCCGCTTCAATGGAACCGATTTTTTTTTCAGGAAACAGACAGGGATCGGGAAAAGCGCAATGGGTTTTACCGTTTTCGTCTTTACAGGAAGGACAGCTTCCCGCTCCGTAAACCGGAAAAGCATCTCCCAGGCCGGCCTTAAATTCCAGGGTTAAAAAGGTATGTAATTCCTTCCCCTTTGTCATTCCTTCATAGTCAAAAGAATCTTCCAATTCATGTTTGGTGGTAAAAATAAAAGCATTTTTAAAGGCAAGAATTTTTTTTTGCTGTTCTTCCACGGTTCCCGAAGCTGGCGGGCAGGTCCAGGAACTGTTATAATGACCGCAGACATTGGTTTCGCAGGATTTTAGCAATTCCCGGGAAAAAACCAGGGCGGAAACCGGAAGCTCGCCATATTCATGAACGCGCACAGCGCTTGATGTTTCAGCTGCGGCAAGGGTTTTCCTTATGATCTCCGTCATGGTATAAAAGGTAACCGGGCATATCCTGTCTGTCAAGAAAAATGCCTTATAATTGATTATTGATTGCGAAGCAAAGATATAGCAAGAATTTGCTATTTTAGAGCAAAATAAACGCTATCTAGCTCTAAATAAACGTCATTATTATTATCGAAGAATATTATTGTTCCTATGGGGTATGGATGACATCAAGGGAAAGAGTTCGTTTAGCTTTGGCTCATAAAGAAGCGGACCGGGTTCCCATGGATCTTTGGGGCTGTGCCTCACGTCTTCACAATAAAGTTTACTTTGGCGTTCTAAACGAGCTTGGACTAAACGGAGAGGGTACGTTAATAAGACCCGGAACCCTTACAGAATATGAAGATTACCGGATAAGCGATGAACTGAACATAGATTTCCGCCATGTCAACATAGGAAAACCGAAAAACTTTAAAAGCCATACCGACACCAACGGCAACGTCTTCGATGAATGGGGTATTGGTCACTTAAAAAACGACAAATACAATGCCATTTCCGTTCACCCCCTTGCAGAGGCCGATCTGTCAAAACTGGATTCATACCCCTGGCCCGATCCCGATGATCCCGGCCGTACAGAAGGAATAGGCGAAATTGCCCGCAATTACTTTGAAAATACTTCCTGCGCCGTAACGGCAACAACCGCAACCAGCGGCATGATGTTCGAGTTTGGCCAATATCTCTGCGGCGCCGAACAATTCCTGATAAACCTTTACGAGGAAGAACTGTTTACAGAAAAACTAATAGACAAACTTACCGGAATAATGATCCGGATTTACCTGAACTATCTGCGTCCTATTGCACCGTACCTTGAATGGGTGGAATTCGCCAGTGACCTTGGCACCCAAAAGGGCCCATTTATGTCACTCGAAATGTTCCGGCAGTATTTTAAAAAACCCATGTCGGAAATATTTGCGGCAGTTAAAAAAGAATATCCCGGTATAAAGATAATGCTCCATTCTTGCGGGGCTATGAGTTCCTTTATACCGGATCTTATCGACTGCGGAATGGATATATTGAATTCGCTTCAGCCCCTGGCCCATGATATGGATTCCGCCAGGCTTAAACGTGAATTCGGAGATACAATAGTCCTGCACAGCGGTGTGGACATACAAAAAGCCATGCAGGGTACAAAAGAAGATGTAGAACAGGAAGCAAAGCGCGTAATAGGCGCTATGGCAAAAGGGGGCGGATATATCTTTGCTCCGGCCAATCATTTGCAGGGGGACTGTCCTCCGGCAAATGTTATTACTTTGTACCGGTGCGGCGAAAAGTACGGCCAATATCCGATAAAAAACTCAGCTTAACGAAACGGAGGATGAACAATGGCGGAAAAGAAACTGGTTCTTTGTGTGTGCGGTGCAGGTATTAACACTTCAATAAATGCAGTAATGCAGGTTCAGGAGTATTTGGAAAAAAAGAAGATCAAGGACTATCAGGTCACGCATTGTACGGTGGACCATATGGAACCTTATAGGGGACGGAAAAATCTGGTTGTGGTCTGGATGACAACCATAGATGAAAAATTTGATTCCCCCGGAGTACAGGGACTTCCCTTCCTTATAGGATCCAAAAAGGACAAGGAAGCTTTAACAGATAAAATCATAGAATTAATGAATTCAATCTATTCACCATAAGGAAAATAGTGGTTTTTTTTGGAGGAGTTGTCCGGTAACAAATTAACCGAACAACTAAATAATTTTTTGGAGGTTGTTTTTATGGATGCATTTAACAGTGTTGTAAACGGCATTCTGTTAAGTCTGGGGGGCCCGATTCTGGTTACCATCGTTATGTTTATACTTGGTCTCTGTTTCCAGGCCGGATTCAAAAAGAGCTTACGGGGAGGTATATACTCAGGTATCGGCCTCGCAGGTCTTTTTGTTATTACTGGCGCCGCCACTGCTGCCCTTGAGCCGGCCGTAACCGCTCTTGCCCTGATGATGGGAAAAACCGAGTCGGTAGTTGACACAGGCTGGGCAAACGCAGGATTGGCATTCTCATGGCCCGGCGCTGCTTTCACAATCATTGCGGTAATCGCAGTAAACCTTGTTCTGATTATGCTCAGAGTAGTAAAAACCATGTGGACCGACATGTGGAGCTACTGGCATGGGCAAGTTATTGGCTGCTTTGTGTGGGCAATGACCGATAACCTGTTATACGGTATTGCTGCAGCAACGCTGTTCCTGACGGCAAACTCATTTTTTGCCGATTACAGCGCAAAGCGATATCAGGAATTCAACGGTATGCCCGGTATTGCCGTACCCTGTACAGTATCCGTCCTTGCGCCCTTTGCCAATCTCTTTAATAAATTGATTGAAGCCATTCCGGTGCTGAATAAAATTGATGCATCTCCCGAGGCCATCAAGGAAAAAATCGGCGTGTTTTCCGAACAGGGCGTTATGGGCGCTATAATCGGGTTTATTATCGGTGTTGTGGTTTGGCTCGGCGGTCATGGTACCTTCCCCGGCGCTCTTAACCTTGGCGTTCAGGTCGGCGTTCTGATGGTCTTCCTGCCCAAAACAGTTTCTGTTCTCTGCGAAGGAGTTATCCCCATTACCAACTCGGTAATTGAGTTTGTTCATGAAAAATTCGGCGACAGGCGCGAGATATATGTTGCTGTAGACTGCGCCGCCCTCCTTGGACATCCTTCGGTTATGGCCAGCGCCGTTATCCTCTACCCGCTTTTGGTTGTATTAAGCGTTCTTCTGCCCGGCAACGGGATTATTCCCCTCGCAAGCCTGGCGATAATTCCCTACTGGTGCGGCGCCATAGCTCCGTATCTTAAAGGCAATGTTTTCCGCATTGTGCTTTTCTCCCTTATTTGGGCAATTCCGGTAACCTATTTTGCAACCATGCAGGCCCCAATTCACACAGCTGCTATGGCAAAAATGGGCGGCGATGCGGCAACAATCACAAGCTGCTGGGACGTAGCCGGCGATCCTCTGGGTGCAGTCATTACTCAGGCGTTCAGGGCAATATTTGTCAAGTAAGGTATCAATGTAATGCTCACGGTAACCGAAGAAAACGTTCTGGTTAACGTTGAAGCGGACAGCAAGGAGGAGGTCATCCAGATTATGGTTGACCTCCTTGTTAAAAACGGTTGTGTAAAACCGGAATATTACGGCATCCTTATTTCGCGGGAAGAAAAGTATCCAACCGGACTTCCCACAGAAGGCGTCCATGCGGCAATTCCTCACGGCTGTTCGGAAGGCAGTGTTTTAAAACCCGCCATTGCGGTTGCAACCCTTGCCCGCAAGGTAATGTTCAGAAACATGGCTAACAAGGAAGAGGAACTGCCAGTCGGAATTGTTTTCGTACTTGCACTGACAAGCGAACAAACATTGGCAGATGATTTAAACAGAGTGATGAGCGTATTCTCTGAAGGTGATCTGCTGACTAAAATATACGCTGCCAAAACCGGATCGGAAATCGTGAAATTAATGAGTAAACCGCTTACAGAAGATCAATGAGGCTTTCCGCAGCTTTTTCCAAATTAAAAGAAACGAATAAAAATCCCCCGCAGGAAATCAAAACAAGAAAAGTATTAATCGCAGGAGGACTGTGCGGCCCGACCATGATGATGGCGGCAGAAAAAATAGAAGAAGAATGCGCGTTACGTAAAATACGGGTTACCATTAAAATTCATAACCTGTGGGAATCCCATTATCCCGGGGAAGGTTTTAATGTAATAATAGAAATGTTCAAGTTCTTTGAAAACGAAAAATGTCCCGTTATCGACGGTAAACCTTTTATTGTACACAGGGGCGAAAAAGAACTGGTTAAGGAAATTGTGGATTTACTTGCCGTGTAATTCCGGAAAAAAGCAGGATAAAAACGGTGACCAAAAAGATCTATGCGGATCATGCAGCGACAACTCCCCCGGACAAGGAAGTCCTGGAAGCTATGCTTCCCTTTCTGAACGAAAGCTACTATAACCCATCCGCCCTTTATCCCGAAGCAAGAGCTGTCAGGGCTGTAATAGAAAAAACCCGCTCTGATCTGCTGGACTTTATTGGCGGCGGCAAGGATGGACGCATCGTCTTTACCGGCAGCGGTACGGAAAGCATAAATATGGCGCTGCATTCGGCTGTTTCTGGGTTCCGCGGTAAAAACCGCATACTTGTTTCGTCTGCTGAACACCATGCCGTCTTAAACTGCGCCCGCTCATTTAAAGGCGATGATTTAACAATTGAAGAACTGCCGGTTGACCGTTACGGCGCTGTATCCCCGGACACGCTTAAAAAACACATAAAACCGGATGTACACCTTGTTTCCATAATGACAGTTAATAACGAGACAGGGGCGATTAACGACACGGCCGCATTATGCCGGATTACCCATGAGGCAGGAGCAAAGTTTCATACCGATGCAGTACAAGCTCTGGGTATAATGCCCATTGCAGCAAAGGACATTGGAGCCGATTATATAAGTTTTTCGGCGCACAAGATCTACGGCCCGAAAGGTATTGGCGCTCTGTACGCTGCTCCATCCGCACCGGTTTATCCGTTAGTGATGGGAGGAAACCAGGAAGGGGGAGCAAGAGCGGGTACGGAAAACACCGTCGGCATTGCCGGATTCGGCTGTGCGATTGAAATACTGCGTAAACAACAGGAAGATGATATTACTCACCTTGCAAATCTTAAAAAGATTTTTCTGGAAGAAATCGCGCCTATTCCCGATCTTTTAATCAACTCCCCGTCCAGCGGCGCTCCTCACATTATCAGCGTCAGCGCCGCAGGAGCCGAAGCGGAACCGTGTCTTCTGCACCTGAGCATGGCCGGAATACTTGCGTCGATGGGAGCAGCCTGTAACGCTTCTTCGGTTGAACCTTCCCATGTAGTGGAAGCCATAGGCGTTCCCGCCGAATACAAACGGGGTACGCTCCGGTTTTCCTTTGGCAGGGACAACACGGCAGAAGACGTTAAGAAGGCAGCGCAAGCGTTAGCTTTTGTTCTGAAAAAACTCAGATAATTAAAGCTGTTCAAACACTGCACGGATAATGGCTTCCAGACCCGGCTGTGTTTTTGCGTCGTATAAAAATTGCAGAGCCCTCCGGCTTTGATCAATAACAGTTCGGTCATTCAGGTCAGAAGGAGTAAAGCTGCCGGGCGCAGTTTGCGCTGTACCGCTATGAATGATTTCTCCGGTAATACTATCAAACAGGGCAAAACGGCAGGAAGCGGTAATAAGAGGCGGTATACGGTATTCGGGTAGTCCCATTTCCAGTCTGGTATCCGAATAACAGATTACAAGATAACGCGCCGGAAAAGCGGCATGGTTGTTTTGTATATGCCGGATTACGGCGTCTTCGTCAACTGAGCCGGAAAGGTACTGGGCGGGAACAGTAAAATTAACCGCCTGCATATTAAATTGCCTTGAAGCAATTGTTTTAAACTGGTTAATTACAATCGTACCGGAGTTTACGGTTTGACCGCTTTGGGTTTGAATTGTTTCGAGTCCGATAATAACGAATTTTCCGGAATCCTTTAAGGCGTTAACGGCTGCCCTAAGGTCGGCAAGAACAGTTGTTGTCAGTGGTTTTAAAAGAAGATGCGAACTTTCACGCTGTATGGTAAACAAATTTGTATTTTGAAATGCCCGCAAGAGGCCGTCATAATATTTGCCCGAGTTGTAAATAATACGCACGCCGCGTCCGTCTATAACTTGTGCAAAGACAACGGCGTTTTTGTACAGTTTTTTTACAAACAGATCGATCTGTTCAAGCAGTGCGTTTTGGTTTGAATGATCAAAAGAGACAATTATACAGGCGTTCCGCAGCCAGGAATAGTAATCGGGAAACCCCTGCGGTTTGCTTCTGCTGTCCAAACGGGGAAGCCCAACATTTCTTTGCTCGAAAAAACGGTATGCCAGAAAAGCTGCTTCTTCGTTTTCTACATATTGGCGGGCCTTGTTGTAATCTTCTGTGCTTATGGACGCCAGTACACGGGCAACATAGCGGCCGTTTTGATTTGTAACTTTCCGTGCCTGTTCATGCACACCGGATACAGGTACATTGGTAGAAAAAGAAGATGTTTCAAGTATAACGGTATACGCATCTTCTATATCGCTTGTACGAAACTGCGACTGGACTGTTATATCGGTTTGGCCCTGAAAGCGGGTCGCTATTGAAGAAGCGAATTGCCGTACAGCATCCTGCATTGCGTTTTTTAATGCATCCTGTTCTGTTGCAGAGGGCTGTGAAACGCCTACAGCGTATTTGTGCGCAGCTGTGTCCCTGGGCGGATTTGTGTCCCAGTTTGGAGGGATTTGGGCAGAAAGAGCAACGCATATTACCGCTAACAATCCAATCGTTAAAGTTATTTTTTTCACGCTCACTCCCCTACTATCTGTCCATTTTCAATCCTGAATACTTCCCATAAAATACCGGTACGGTTTTCCGGTATGCGGAAATTTGCAATAAGCCCGTTGCGGTTGTATACACGGACAGCAGCGCCGGAACGGGACAGTTCCTGGGACGATGGTCTGCTGCCATTGGTATAGTCATGGACATAAACACGGTAAACGGCTCTTAATTCGGTTTCCATTAGCGTAATGGTTTCGGGACCAAAGCCGTTACGCGCATCACGGTCGAGTGTTACAGAGCCGTCCGCCGAGCTGTGCATATTGCGATAGGAAATGTGATATCCGCCTTCTTTGACCAGGTGCAGGTCGAGATCGGCCGGACGCTGACCCCAATCCAGTACAATACGCAGATAATCGCCGCGCATTTCGGGAGAAACGGAAAAACGGTTACTGAAAACATTGTTCAGTTTAACTTCGAATTCTATGCGGGAAGCGATAAACCCCGGTTTGGAAAACTCCAGGATATAAAAACCGTCTTCCTGTTCGGGAAAGGTGATAATTCCTTCGTGATCGGTGGTAAAATTGCCAATGCCCTGAACGGAAACAAGCGCGCCTTCGACGGGTTTACCATCCAATGCGTTAGAAAAACGCAGCGGGATAAGGCCGTCCATTTTAAGGCGCATCATACGGTTAAGAATTGCCAAATCTTCGCCGCCGGCTTGTGCAAAAAGCGCCGCTGTTATTACCGCGCTCAAAGCCATTAAAAAAAGTTTCTTCTTCATGGTTTAATCTCCTTGTTTACTATTTTTATTGATGGTATTGTATAACCATGACCATAGAACAAATTGTTGATATTCCTGCTGATTATCGAATTTCTCTTGAATTGCCTCATTCGATCCCGACAGGTGTAAAAGCACGAATTGAAATAAGTTTTCCCGTCCCGGTACAAAAAGACCAAAGTGATTCCATGCCTCCACCGCAAGTTTCGCAGACTACAGAAATTGAAGATGTCCGACAACTTTTGCAAAAAGAAATGACCGAAAAGGGAACTTCGGCAATAATGGCGACAGCAGGCGACGGCTGGGAAACCCATGTCAGGGAACACTATGCCGAGTCTTGATACCAATTGCCTTTTGCGCTGGCTTTTAGGTGATATTCCTGAACAGGCAGCGTTGGTAACTGCTCTAATTAATTCAGAAACGAATATTACTGTAGCTGATGCAGCTCTGATTGAAACCGTTTTTGTTCTTGAAAAACTCAAAAAAATAAGCAGAGAAACTATAAAAAAAGCGATAACAGTGGTCGTTGAAAAAGAATCAATTTCTTGTAATCGTGAACTCTTCATTGATGTTCTCTCCGTTTATACCGGACATCCCAAACTTTCTTTTACCGATTGTTACCTTGAAGGTCTGGCTCGAAAGACAATGGCCTCGCCTCTTTTAACGTTTGATAAAAAATTGGCAAATCAACTTCCCGGAACACAGCTCTTATCTTTATAGGTGCCAAAACGCCCTGCTACTAACCTCTCCCCACCTTAAAAAACCCGAATAGCCCGAACAGAACCTGAACTGCTCTTGCTGTAGTCGTACTGATAGCCATCACTGAAACGCTGCTTTATCGCGTAATTATTACCGTACTGCGACGAAGACCAGTACGTATCATTTCCAAGCCCTGCAAGATTTCTTTTGCGCAGATTTACATAAATCGTGTTTAATTCGTCTTGTGTAGGTAATCGCCAGTCAGAAAATCCTCCGCCTTTATAATTTCTTGCAACCTCTATTGCATCATTCCAGTTGTATGAACCTAACGGCAGGCTAACTTCCATATAAACTCCGCCTTCTGTATGAAATATAAAACCTCCTCCCGGCCCTCTGTCGCCGATTTCATACGACTTCTGCCCTTGGCCGGTCTGTCCTATTCTGCCGCCTTCGGAAGACAGTCCCGCAACAAACTTATTCATTAAAGCGGTTATTCCGGCATACAGTTCCCGTGAACCGCTCCCCATAATATCGTCAACACTGTGGGAAAATTCACCGGAAGATACGTCAAGCACTTTTACCGTAACCGCATAATCATTACCTATCGCATCTACCGAACCGGTTACAATGTAACTTATGTTTTGTAATTGCAGTTTTTGAATGTTTTCTGCACTTGATATTCTGCTTACCTGTATACTCTGATTTGCCAGGAGTTTGTCAATTTCTTCCCGTGTTATAATTTCGTACTTTCCGGTTCCTACCAGGTG
>WRIX01000036.1:19178-21182 GCA_009782495.1 Treponema sp. | reverse complement strand
CGTTTGATTAATGGCGGCAGCGGGGTTATTTTTAAAGGTTCCGGCTTTTATGTAAATGATAAAAAAGCTGATAATTCAAAGAAGCATTCGTCAAAAACAACTGATAAACCCGCTGAGAAATCTGAGTCGGGCGAGGCAAAACCTGCATGTGCGGCATGTCCCGCTTCGGTTGCTTCCGGCGGCTCTTGCCCCGCTTCAGAAAAAGCTGCGGGGTAAGCCCCCATGCCCGCACGTTTTTTCTGTGATAACTGCGGAACCGAAGTAAAACGTAATTCCGATCGCTGCCCGAAATGCGGCAGGTTTTTTGCTTTTATACGCTGCCCTGAATGCGGTTATACCGGAGAAGAAGCGAGCTTTGCAAAAGGCTGTCCGGTTTGCGGCTATTGTACTCCGGAACAGAAGCAAGCTCAAATTCAATCACAGAAACCTTCTTTGTTTGCGGCAGGGAAACTTCCGCTTTGGGTGTATATTGTAGCGTCATTGGGATTGGCTATTGTAGCTATGGTACTTTACCTGATACTCAGATAATATAAATACATGAAAATACTTATTATTGGCGGAACCGGTATAATCAGCGCTGCCATAAGCAGAAGAGCTTTAGAACTGGGCTGGGAACTTACGCTTCTTAACCGGGGAAACCGTTCTTCCGAATCATGGCGGGCGCCAAAAGGTCCCGGAAAGCTCAACCAGATTATGTGCGATGTTTCCAACGAAGCGGATGTAACAGCAAAAATTGCGGGCCTGGATTTTGACGCTGTGGCGGATTTTATTGCCTTTAAGCCGGATGATGTACAGAGGGATTACAGGCTTTTTAAGGAAAAAACCCGTCAATACATCTTTATCAGTTCAGCTTCCGCTTATCAAAAGCCATTGGCACACTACAGGATTACCGAAAGCACTCCTCTTGCCAATCCTTACTGGGAATATTCCCGGCAAAAAATTGCCTGCGAAGAATTGTTACTTAATATGTATCGCGAAGAAGGCTTTCCCGTAACTATAGTTCGTCCCAGCCATACCTACGACGAGCGCAGGGTACCTTTGGGTGTTCATGGGGCAATGGGATTTTGGCAGGTAATCAAACGAATTATCGACGGCAAAACGGTAATCATCCACGGTGATGGTACCAGTCTGTGGACCATGACAAGTTCTACCGACTTTGCCTGTGGATTTACCGGACTTGTGGGAAACATCCATGCCATTGGGGAATCGGTACAGATCACTACCGATGAAACCCTCTGCTGGAACCAAATTTACAAGGCTATTGCCGACGCTTTGGGGAAACCCCTTAAAGCTGTCCATGTTTCAAGCGAATTTCTTGCCAAGGCAGGGCCCGATTACGATTATACGGGAGGACTGATAGGGGATAAGGCTGTTTCGGTGGTGTTTGACAATACCAAACTTAAGACCCTTGTACCGGATTTTTGTGCAACAATACGCTTTGACCGGGGAGTTCGCGAAACAATAGACTATATTCTGGCTCATCCTGAACTTCAGGTTGATGATCCCGAATTTGACGTTTTTTGCGATAAAGTTATTGCGGCACAGGAAAAGGCATTAAAAGAAATTCTTACTTGAAATCGTGCCGATAATATAGTAAACTGAAACGAAAATCATAAAGAAGAGGTGCATAATGGCTTATAAAATTACTGATGCCTGTGTCAATTGCGGTTCCTGTGACAGCGAATGCCCTGTGGAAGCTATTTCCGAAAAAGACAATGCCCGCTGGATCGATCCGGCCAAATGTTCGGATTGCGGCGCCTGTGCGGCAACATGTCCGACAGAAGCTATAACCCAGGGCTAGGTCACGCAAGCAATAACAAAAACTTTTTTTTCGATCGTTCTGTCCCTCATGTTTTTGCAGATTTCTGTGTTCTGCAGAAATGTTGAGGCACAGAATGGTCTGACTGCACAGAACACATTACCTGTAATTGGGAATCTGAATACACGGGATACTGTTTTTAAACAGTATCTGGCAGACGTAGAAACAGCCCGCCGTAGTCTTTT
>WRIX01000036.1:0-19078 GCA_009782495.1 Treponema sp. | reverse complement strand
ACAACCCTTCCAATTTGCCAATCCGCTCATCTCCGACTATGATTGAGTTTTGGCCGGTTCCCTGTTTAAGATATGAGCGGATTTTTTCGGAATTATTCTTTTCCCTGATTTGTACCTCTGAGGGGTCTCCCAGTTCCCTGAAGGCACGCACCTGGGAATACCCGTGAGTAAGTTCATCACCGGATAACACCGTATCAAAATCGACAAATGATTGCAGGGCTACGTTAATACCCGGGGCGCACCAAATCCCTGTCCCCCAAAGATTGGATGGAAGGTTTCTGACAAGAAGGGGAATGTCCAATTCATTTATTTCTTCCCCAATAATACAGACATGCCCGTACAGTTCCGATGAGTCTTTTTCCAGAGTGTTTTTTATAGTTTCCAGAAGGCACAATATATCAAGCCAAAAACCGATGGTATCGCTGGCAAAAGTTGCAAAAATCAGTTTGTTTTCTGTTTTTACCTTGCCGCCATAACTCCCAATTGCTTCAACAATTGATTTTTCCAGACCCAATAGCAATTTTGTCCTGGTACGGCGGAGTTGAGACTGAAAACGCAGGGAAAAGATCAGTTGAATCATTTTCTATAAAAAGTATACCTTAAATATACCGTTTTGTGTTAAAATATAAATATGAATTCTACAATAAATGAAAAATTTAAAGGCCGTTCACTTTTAACCTTACTCGACTATGAAGCCGAAGAAATCCGCTTCCTGCTTGATCTTTCAAAACAGGTAAAGGCGGAAAAAGGATCGTGTAAACAGCGTTTTACCGGAAAAACCCTGGCACTCCTCTTTGAAAAGCGTTCTACCCGTACACGGTGCGCGTTTGAAACTGCCTTTGGAGAAGAAGGAGGCCACCCGGTATTCCTTTCTACTGCCGATATTCAGCTGGGCGCCAAGGAATCTGTAGAGGATACCGCACGGGTACTGGGCCGTATGTTTTCTGCCATACAGTTCCGGGGTTTTAAACAATCGACAGTCGAAACGCTGGCTTCATGTTCCGGTGTGCCGGTCTATAATGGCTTGACGGACAGCTTTCACCCAACGCAGGTTTTGGCGGATATTATGACACTGGAGGAAAATTTCGGAGATTGTAAAGGAAAAAAACTCTGTTTTGTTGGGGACGGCCGTAATAATGTAGCCCGATCACTCATGGTAATTTGTTCAAAGCTGGGCGTTCATTTTACCGTTATTACCCCTCCGGCGTTGAACCCTGACTGGGAATTAATCGAACTATGCGCCCCCATTTCTGCCGGATCCGGAGCGAAGATTCGTGTTACGGATGATTTAAGCGAAGTATCCGGTTCTGATGCTGTATATACCGATGTATGGACTTCTATGGGAGAGGAAGATAAAAAGGCAGAAAGGATAGCTTTGTTAAGCCCATACCAGGTTAATCCCACACTAATGGCGAAAACGGGCAGGGCCGATACGATCTTCCTGCACTGCCTGCCGGCGGTTAAGGGGGAAGAAGTTACGGCGGATGTAATTGACGGCCCTATGAGCCGGGCCTGGGACGAGGCTGAAAACCGTAAACATACAATAAAAGCAATAATGCTTGCAAGCCTTGACTGTTTGTAGTATAATTTAGCGTGTCCGTTTTCTTTCAGGGAGGAAGAATAACCGGAAAAGGAGGAGCCTAATTATGAAAGGAAAATTGATTTTTTTAAGCGTTTTTGCAGGTCTTTTGGTTTTTACCGGTTTTATGATACTCAGTACCCCGCCTGTTGCAGCCCAACAAGCCGGCGGCAACACAATGGAAGATCGCTGGGGCCCGGCTAATACGTCCGATCTGTACTATATTAATGTTCCCATAGAGAAAGTATACCCATACCGCCTGGGTTACGTAGTCTTGTTCCGTAAAGGAAACAATTCTCTTGGCCGGGCTTATATTCCCTATGAATGGTTCAAATTTACTGTAAGGAAAGCTGACCTGGTACAGCTTGGCGATGGTCCTACCTGGCCTTGCATGTCTGTTTTTTACAAGGAAGGGGCTTTTTACGGGGTACGGCTCTATGTGGCTAAAAGACAAAGCCATATAACCTGGGGAGTTATTCAATCCAATGTAAACATTGACGATCGCTTTCAGAATGTTGAAGGCATAGACCTTGGTTTCAGCGCAGAGCAATAATAGCTTTTTAGATAAAATCCAGAAAGCCATCCGTAAAGAAGATCTTGACGGATGGCTTTTTTGTAACTTCCGGCACAGGGATCCCCTGTCTGACGAAATCCTCCACCGTTCCAAAACCCTTACCAATTCCCGTTTTTGGTTTTATTTTGTCCCTGCCGCAGGAGCGCCTTTGGCTGTTGTTCATGCCATAGAAGCGGATCACCTGGACAATCTTCCGGGAAAAAAGCAAAGCTATGCAGGCAGGGACGAACTGCGAAAATGTTTAAGCTGCCTTGCGGGAAAAACCATAGCTGTTCATATGTCGGAAAACATCAGCGCAGTTTCCTTTTTGGATGCAGGAACCTATTGCGCTCTTTCGAGAGCGGGAATTAAGCTTGTTTCTGCTGCTTGTCTGGTTCAGCGTTTTAAAGGTCTTTTGGATAAGGATGAAACCGCTTCACACGAACGCTCAGCCGCCGTTCTTTACGGCATTGTAGAAACGGTTTGGGACTTTGTACGTTCTTCCTACGGCGCAGGCAAAACTCTTTACGAAGGGGATCTCCGGGATCTTATGGAAGATGAATTTGACCGGCAGAATATGGAACGGGATCATCCTCCGCAGGCGGCTTCAGGGATTAATTGTACAAATCCTCATTATAATTTTACCGGCAAAGGTAAAATAATCAGGGAAGGGGACATTATACAACTGGACCTCTGGGCCAAAGAACGGCTGCCCGGTTCGATTTATGCGGACATTGCCTGGGCGGGAGTTTACGGAAAAAAAGCGGAAAGCGGCGCTGAAAAGGTTTTTGCAGATTTAGCGGAAATACGGGAAACGGTTCTTGATTTTCTCTGTGGTTCTTTTGCAGAAGGGAATAAATCCGGCGAAATGTTAACCGGCGCAAAACTCGATGCCTTTTGCCGTTCCCTGCTTTGTAAAAAAGGCTATGAACAGGCAATAAAGCACAGAACCGGCCACGGTATTGATACGGAAGTACACGGATCGGGCGTTAATATCGATTCTTTTGAATTCCCCGACACCCGTTGTATTTTGGAAGGTTCCTGCTTTTCCCTGGAACCGGGGATTTACCTTGCCGGCTATGGTTTTAGAACCGAAATAAATGTGTATATTCAGGACGGTCTTCCCCGGATAAGCGGAAAAGGCGCAGAAAAGCAAGGACGGCAATTTAAGCTACTGACAGTTTAGCCGTTTTAGTATTAAGCTATGTTATGGTGGATGTGCCAAAAGCGTTAGTTGATTTTATTCAAAACGGAACAAGTTTTGTTGTTGCAGGGCATGAAGAACCCGACGGCGATTGCGTGGGGAGCCAATTGGCCCTTTGTTCCCTGCTGGAGCGTATGGGGAAAAAAGCCGTTCCCTGCTCGGCCGGTCCTTTTAAAAGAAAGGAATTAAAACCATTTGAAAAACATTTTCTTCCCTTTCCTGCAAACCGGGAGGGACTAAAGGTTTTTATTATGGACTGTTCTATCCGTGAAAGGGTTGGGGATCTTCCCATAGACGGATTACCCACTGCAGTGGTGGATCATCATGCACACGCCGCGTCTAGCTCTCAAAATTGCTGCGACAGCAGCATCCCTGCGGAATCATTTTCCTTGCGCTCGCGGCCCGAAGGGACGCATGCATTAGGCAACCCCAGCGGAGAGGTTATATTTCTTGACCCGCTTGCGCCGTCTGTTACGTTTATGACGGAAAAAATCTTCCGTGCTTTGGGATTTGAACCAAATGCAAACGAAGCCGAACTTCTTCTTTTTGGCCTTTGTACCGATACCGGTTTTTTCCGTCACCTGGATGAACCATGTGCGGAAACGTTCCTGACTGCCGCACGGCTTGCCGCTGCCGGAGCCAGTCCTAAAAGGATTTTTAACATTATTAATGGTGGAAAATCGCTCAATTCCCGGCTTCTAATGGGCAGCTATCTGAACAGAACCAGATCTTATTTTGACGGAAAACTCCTTGTTTCTTTTGAAACTCCGGAAGAATCGAAACGTTACGGGTTTGAAAGCAGGGATTCCGACGTGCTTTACCAGCTTTTTCTGTCTGTTGAAGGTGTTGAAGCTGTTGCATTGTTACGGCAGGAAAACAGTACAGAATGTTCAATAGGTTTCCGTTCCCGCGGCCGTATTGATGTTTCCGCCATTGCCGGACAATTCGGCGGCGGCGGCCATAAAAACGCAGCAGGCGCCAAGGCGCAGGGAAGTATACCCGAACTGGAAGAAAAAATTGTTGCGGCTTTTACGAAGTTGCTTTAACACCGGATATATTCATACATTATTTGTTTCCCCGGCATTTTGGGCATATTGTCCTGCACGTATTGCATTTAAAGTAAAAATCTTCGCCTTCGTTTGTATGGAACGCATGATCAAAGCATTTCATCTGATCCATTTCCGGGTTATCATGCGTTAATGCATTTACCGGACAATTATCAATGCAAATACTGCAATCTTCGGGGCACTTATCGTCCAGTATTTTGTCGGGTTCCAATTCAATGTTTACCAAAACAGAAGAAAGCCAGGCCATGTTTCCGTATTCGGGCGTAATCAGCAATGTGTTTTTGCCAATGTAGCCAAGACCTGCCAATACCGCCGAATGTTTTGCCGAAACAACATTGCGAAACCTGCCGGTTTTTTTGTCGTGCAGTGTTGGACCTATTGTCCCTGTCGGTACAGCAACAATATTTTTGCTTTGCATGATATAGCAAAATTCGAGTGCTATGTTATCCAGGACATGCGAAAGCATGTTTCTTACAATGGTATAGGGGACGGTATTATTGCATTCCAATGTCCCTTCCAGGAATTTTTTACCGAATACAATTACCGATTTACACGACGGCAATGTATCGGCGGGATGAAACCCTTGCGGCGCTCCGGTAAACCTGTCAATCGAAGCTATTCCGCAGATATCTGTGCCTAAATCGTTAAGGATCTGTTTAATCTCTTTTGAGTTCATGGGTATTATACCAATATCACTTACCTACCCTGTCAAGGTAATCTGTTCTTGCAGTTAAGATTACACTGATCAGCCGTTTAAGGTGTAATTTAAAATCTTCGGGTTTTCCAATAAATATATATGCATCAATTGCAATTTTATTGCTGGAAGTCATATAAACCCTGACTACCCTGGTTGTTCTGGTTGCATAACTGGCGGCTTCAAATGCTCTTACCCTGTCTGATCCGGCGTCTAAAAAATTGGTGAGTACAAGCTGGAATGATTGCAAATCATCAGCCATTACATTGATATAGAATTTGTGGCCTTCCGCGGTAAAATTAACATCCCCGTCTTTATCAACAGAAGGATTGTACCCTTCGCTTGTAAGATAGGCTACATACATATCCTGTAGTTGTTTTTTTGACATTTGGGCGCTTAGACAGGTGATCCCGGTCAGCATAAGAACGATACAGAAACACATCGTTTTCCTTTTCATAAAAACCTCCGCAATAAATAATATATTTACAGTAATTATATACTAATTGCTAGAATGAACGTATGGGGCGAACCAAAAGATTACCGGGCTTACCGGTGTTGTACTGTAGGCCATTATCGAAATCCTGGTTCCATGCATCATCCTCATTGTACTGAGACGAAGACCAGTATCCTCCTGATAAACCGCCAATAATGCCTCTTTGTTTGTAGAGTTCGTTTAATTCGTCCCTGCTGGGGAGGAACCAGTCTGTTTTACCGCCGCTTGAATAGTAGATACACATATATGCCGCCACGAGTCCATATGAATCTTCCGCAAAGATGATGGCGGTGTTTTTCTTGCCTGCGCCGATTGCTGTTTCTGTACCATAAATATATTGAGAAACATAGTCTGATGAAGCCCACGGAAACCCTGTCATACCATCTACTTCTACATCAAAAGGAGCGGCTTCAAGGTAGCGCCAGCCGTCTGTGAACCGTCCTTTATCGTAAAAGATAATGCCGCCGCCCTTGCCGCGATCGCCTATATCGTATGCGCTGGGAAAAAACGGGTTGGCGCAGGCTGAAAATACCAGCAATGTCAATAATACGAGCGCTCGCAGGATGTTGTGCGGTCTAAAAACACCGCTCTGGGTCTGCATAACCACTCCTTGCGGCAAGGTAAACTCAACCGAGCCGCTTCGCAGCGAAGGCTCCCCTCTTGATGCCGCTCAATTTAGTGTAGCACGGCTGGCAGAGGATGTCCATCTCATTTCCATCAGCAAGATTTATCTTGTTATTTTTGTCCTGAGTATGACATTTGTCATATTTTTATCGAATTTATCGTTTTTTTCTTGCAATTTTTCGTAAACAATATATTATTTCATCAGAAGGCACTTTCTGCGTGGGTAAGAAGCCCGTGTTTGCGGGCAGCATCAAGATGTTCAGAGGCCTCCCATGGCTGCCAAATCATTCCCGTCAGCGAGATTTGTCTCGTTATTCCTTCTTGAATTTATCCTGTGTATACCTATTTTCGCTCAAAACTTTGACGAACAAAGAGGCTTTGACAAAAAAGTCTTTGAATACCATTTCGACAGGGCCGACCGTGAACTGGATCCTTCGTCATGGATGAGGGAAGCCAGAAAAGGCGTAGCGTTCGCCATTGCTGCCTGGGAAAGGACGGCGCTGGAATTGTATGGCAGCCGGGAATTATCCAGCGAGGCAGGCCGGGAACTTGCACGCTGGTCGGAAGAAGAACTGGAACGGCGTTTTTCCCAATGGCTTTTCCTTCGTTTCTTTGGCAGTGATCCGGGACGTTCGGTAAATACACTGGAAGAAGCTGTGGCTCTTGCCAACCGGATGTATGCGTATCATACAGACGAAGAAGGAAATATCCTGTACGGCGAAACCGGAGACCCGGAAGGCGTCCGTCCCGGTGAAGGCCGAAGTGTAGAAGAAGATCGTGATCTCTGGAACCAACTCATTAACCTTGCCGGTGAAACCGCACTGAACAGCTACCGGATTACGCTAACAGCGGCTTTTCCCGAATTACTTTTCTATATTGATGATTCCGGCAGAGCGGGATTTGAAGATCATATTAACGAGCTTATTAATCAATCGTTGTTTAACAGGCGCTCTGAGTTTGAGGCGATTCTTGCACGGGAAGAACGGCTCTTTGTTGCCCGCCGTACCGGCGATTTATGGAGTCTTAGGAAACACAGCGAAAACGAAAGCGCTTCCGCCATAAGTTCCCGTTTAATAAGGGAT
The DNA here is from genome assembly GCA_009782495.1 of Treponema sp. Taxonomy (GTDB): domain Bacteria; phylum Spirochaetota; class Spirochaetia; order Treponematales; family Breznakiellaceae; genus WRIV01. Next base: position 11,782 of record WRIX01000036.1, on the reverse strand, counting down.
GCGGAAAATACCTGTGCTGTGGGAATTGAAGCTCTGGAAGAAAGGATCGAGGCAGCCAGGGCAGGAACCGGGGATCTTGCCCTTTTGGGAGAAGATTGGTTAATCGCTTTTCAGGAACAGTTTGAACGGGGATTAAAAGCATGGGCCGAAGCGGAAGAACGCTTTATTATCCGCCGCATGGAATGGGAACGGGACAGCAGGGAACTGTATCTGGAAGGACAGGAAACCTGGAGAATTGCTTTTACGGAACTGGAACAGGAACGGCTTGCATGGGAAGACAAGGCTCGGGAACTCTTCTATGCAGGCGAACAGCTCTTTATCAATGCTTCGGAAATATTAAACGAAGCTATCATGCAGGCAAAAGAAGAATTTCAAAAAGAGGCTGCGCTTCGTGTTTACAGTGCTGCTGACAGGGCAACGGCGCTATTAGACATATACATTACCTGCGGTTCTGTTTTGGCCGAGGCAAAAAGCAGTGTGAACTTTTGGCTTTCCCGTTTTGTATCAGGAGAACCGGAAAACGGCCTGGAAAACGGAACCCTTGCAGCCTGGGTTCAGCAAACAATGAGCCAGAAGCAATTAAGTGTAAATCAACAAACCGCCGGTACGGAATTGATACGCTGGGCAAATCTGTATACTCAATATCAGGATAAAGCAAAGGAATCTCTTGCTGCACTGGAAAGGGAATTCGCCCTGGCTTTGGGTATGGACGGAAAAGCCCTGAATGCTGTCCTGGATTTGTCCAGCGAAGATTTTTTCCTTGATGAATATCAGATAGAACTGCTGCGTGCAAAGGCAATAGCGGGTTACTGGGAACAAAGGCTGGCCATTGCCGAGGCGGTTTCCGCCTATGCGGAAGATCTGAGTGCAGGCCGTATGACAGAAGCGGAAAGCCTTGAACAATGGCGGGCTGCAAAAAACAGCTATGATACCGCTTTAGTGTCCTATGCGGAAATTCAGGAGAAACTCAGAAATGCCGGCGCCGAATTGGCTCAAATCCAGCAGGAACTGCAGACAGCCTCTTTCATGCTTGTTGAAGAAGAAAGAAAGCTGGAAGAACTCAATAACCGTTATTCTTTGCAGATGGCTGCATACAAGGTTAATTCAAGTGATTTCGTGCTTCAGGAACTTGGTTCTTATTACGAAACGTTAACCGCTCTTGCGGAAAAAAGACAAACAGATGAAACATACTATACGGCTTTTCTCAGGGCGGAACAAAAATATCTTGAAGAATTAATGCTGCAGGATGGATGGGTCTTGCTGCAATCCATTATCTGCGGTGACGGTGGTGCGGAAACAAAGCAGATACAGCTATCTTTGTTAAGCGCCGAATCCGGTACGGATTGGTATTTTTTCGCTGCCGGTCTTGAAAAAACCAAAGAAGCTGTAACTGCGCTGGAAGAAGAAGGTTTGTTTCATCGTCTGAAAAGAGAGGCAGCGGAAACAGATCAGGCGGCAAAACTGTTTGCTGTATATCAGGAGCTTTTTGTCTATGCTCCCGGTCTTCAACAGGAAGCAGCTCAGTTTGTCCTGCGATCATTGAACAGGGTTTTTGCCGAATTCGGCGTAGAAAGCGTTGCAACTGCGCATGATATGGTTTCTTTGACAGACGAATTACTGTATTACAGCGAAAAGGAAGGTTTAAGCCCGGCCGTTGTTATTGCATCATTATTAACGAGAATTGATGAGGAAGCAGGAATTCTTCCCTTGATGCTGGAAGCTGAATTGGAGGTATGGAAAGAAGAATTCATACGGTATTTTGCTGCAAAAACGGTGTACAAAGAAATAACTATACCCGAAGATGTCAATGAAACAATTATACAATACGAAGAATACCTTGACCTTGCTCTGGAAGCGTATTACCGGGGAGAAGATGCAGCACCGGTTAATAACGAAGGCGCTTTTTATTGTTATTTGCTGAATTTTTTGATAATTCATACTAACTATTCAGCAATTGCCGATTACTCAGAAGACAAAGAACATTGGCGTACCTATATCAGTGATCCGCGTTTTGATCCTGCACTAACAAAGAATTCCAGTCTTATAAGCGGAGCTGAATCCGGAAACCCCGAAAAAAACGGTCTTGTTAATGGGGCGCTTTCCTGGGATGAAGGAATTCTAGCCGACACATGTGAATCGGCTATTGAAGCATACCGAAGGTTGTCAAATGCCTTTGAATTGCTGATAAACAGTGATCTAAATAATCGTCAAAATGAATTTATTTCTACAGCCATGTCCTATTATCACAATACGGATAAGGGTTGGGAAAATCCCGCAGAGAATTATGAATTAGCCATTGCGGAAGAAATATTCCGGGAAGAAACAGAAAAACTCCAAAATAAAAGTGATTATGAAGAAATGCTCCGGGCGCAGTTGGCTGTGCTGGGATATGAATACAATAATATTCCGACTTTAGGGCAGGCAGCTTTGGACGAATTGAAACTTGTTTCGGATGAACTTGAAAAAACCAGAACAAGCTATCAGGCCATACTGAATATGTATAATCAAATTGCTGTAAGTTTTTCCAAGGCCGGCGATAATTATGACAAGCTGTATGGTATTGCAAAACAGTCTTTTAATCTGGTTGAAGAAACACGGATGGATTATGAAAAGAACGATGCCATTCAGCGTTGGGCAAGTACATCATATCTAAGCAACAGTTCAATATTACCGGATGATTTGCAGTATTACCGGGAGCCAAAAGAAGAACTTGCCTATACAAGCGAACGGTACGATCGGGCGGTAATTGCCCTTGCCGCACTGTCCGATTTGTACGATAACGGTCAATCTTCCAGACCTTACGATAACAGCGAATATAATGCTTTATACCAGGATTATCAAAAAAGCTTTTCACGGATGTTTCTTGCACTAAAGGCAAAAACAGAGTTTTATTCCTGCCTGGAAGAAGAACAAATACGTAATACTGAATTGTACAATTCGGCGGTAAATACTGTCTCTTCGTATATTTCACCGCAGATGCTTTATTACTATGATAGTTATTCTTGTCCTTTGCTGAATGATTGTTCATGGCTGGATTTTGTCAAAATTACCGATGCAGGAACATTGGGTATTTCATATAACCGGGATACCTTTGTCTTAAATCAGATTGCAGAAGAATCGGCAAATGATCTGACTCATTACTTCAGCGGTAATAATGTCACAGAAGATAAATCAAACCGGTTGTCCCTGTTCGAAGAAGCATTAGCTTTATGGTCATTAAGAATGAGCACGTATAACCTGGGTAATGTTAATAATTATCAAACCTGGGGGTTGGCGTTTGAATATTTGCTCAGAAATCTTTCAGAAAAAAATCAGGGAATACCTGTTGTTTCTTCCGCTTATACTCTTCCAAATATGGGATCTGACGGAAACATGAAACTTAATGGTGATCGTCTTGATGATTTATTGAACAAATATCAGAGAAACCAGCTTCCGTCACTTCAGCAAAATGCATGGGCAAGCCTGACGGCTCAGCAGAAGGAAGATTTGGAGTTTCTTGCGATTTTATATTTAACCGGCGGCGGCGGAGAAGGATCAGGAGGTTTAAACTATGCTTCCAGATACAGGGAAATGTCCTGGCTGAATAACAAAGCAGACGGTTATGTTTACAGAAAAAAGATTCTTTTTGTAAAAATAACCTTATATCGCTGGCCGTACACGTTTGATCCAAGCGGGTTAAAACAAATTCTTAGTGCAACGAACAACAGAATGCAAAGTTATTACAATGGTTTGATCAGCAATGGAAAATTGTTTGCATCCGGTATTTACAGGCTGAATTCGATAATTGCCGATTACAATGATTCGTGTTCAAAACTTGATATTCTGTCTGTTAATCGCGAAAAAGGAATTACGTGGACCGATATTGAAACAGCACTGCAGTTTTCGCCTTATGTAAATGAATCTGAAATAGTTTCTCTGGAATCATATTGGAATGATATGATTGATTACCGGATAGAAATCGGGAACAGTATTGTTTTTACTTCTGTGGCATCCGCGCTTGATACACTTTATACCTGGGGGAAAGGGATACGGGATACTTTGGGGTTAAAACTTGAAAAACTGTACAATGACAACGAAAGAGAGCGCCTGGAATATCAGGAAGCATACAGAACTGCGTTTGATGCTTATGTCAGCGGCGAAATATCGCTTGATGAGTTGAATAAAGCCGCAGAATCTGTTTATGGACCTGAATCTCCGGCAATAAAAAAATACATAAATGATGCAGGAACGGCCATAATTGCCGATTTAAAATCAATTAATGCAGACCGGGCAGTATATACAAAACAATATCTTGAATTGGCAGAACGGTATTCGGAATTGATTCAACGTACATATATTGTACGGTATAACGCAGAATTAGCGGCCAGGGAAATTGCCTGGAATGAACAAAATAAAGATTTAAATATCAAACTGTCTTCATGGCAGGAGGCAGCTGGACTTATCATTGAAAGAGGCAGGCAGGACTGGAAAGACGGCATTGAGTCAATGAAAACGGCTCTTGAATGCTGGGAAAAAAACTTTATGGAAAAATATTCAAACATTGATGCTGCATGGAATGCCGCATATTTGGAAAGCCTTAATGATAAGGAAACCTGGATTAATCAGGCGGTATATGCGGCTTCGGAAGCGCTTGACAACAATCTTTTGACACTGGTAGGAGCCGATGCAGAGTCCTATAGCCGAAAACTCGATTGTTTTTTGCCTTCTTCTCTTTCAGGAACGGAAGGAACAGAAAAAGCATCGGAGATTTTATACGGAATTCTTAATTCCACAGGGATTTCAAATCTTAATAGCGTATTTGCTTCCATTAATGGAAGCGCAGGAACAATAGCTTCCGTTGTTTCCAGCGGTGTTTCCGGGTTGGGATTATGGGATTCTGGTCAGGCAAGGGTTGCAGCAAAAGAATTTGCACTAACCAGCACAAATGAACTGGCCGGCATGAAAATGGAACTTCTTGCTTTCCAGGCGAGAGAATCCGTTTTAGAAGCCAAAAAAGCACTGGAAGAAAATATTTTGTACAGCAATAAAAATATTGATAACAGTATGGATGAACTGTATAACTTTCAGGGCGGATGGATACGTTCCGGAAATTCTTATGTAAAAAAAATAATTGTTCATTCAACTTTTTTCCACAGTGCAATTACAGAAAGAGCCTCATTGGATACATATCGTTATTATGTGATGGAATACTGGGAGTTATTAACCGATTTAAGCGATTCTAACCTGGAAAACCTTAATTATCTGGGAATACAGGCAATAATTGCAATGGCCCAGGAAGAAATTAAGCAAAAAAGCATAGCTGTCTTTGGTTCCGGCAATGGTTCGACAGGTTATATTGGCGAATGGATCGGAAAGGCTCCAATCAACGAAAATGATAACGGCAGCGGTGAATTAGGCCGCTTAATCAGCGAATTCTATAGATGGGAGACCAAACAAGCTAACGGCATTGCATTAATGAGTGCTCCTCCCTGGGATAAACCGCTTTGGGATTCACGTGGTTCCTGGTTTAATGCTCCGAGTCTCAGAAGCACTGTAGGTTTTATGACTTCTGTGGCATCTACAGTAGTAGGCGTTGTTTTGGCTCCTATTTCAATGGGAGCCAGCATGGGAATTGCTTTTGCCATCAATGTCTCGGGTGATCTTATATTTAACACCCTTGACGCTGCCAATGGATATAAAAGCTGGAATGAGTTTGGGTTTTCATTCGGGCAAAGTGTCATGATTAATGCAGTTTCAACGGCCGGCGGCTTTATTTTTAATGGTTTTGGTTCAGCAGCCGAAGGAGGAGTAAAATATGCCGGCCTGACAACAAAAGCGATTGACAGCGCCTCTTCGGAATTTGGCAAAGCAGCTGTTAAGACTGCCATGGTTGGTGCTCAGACATTCAGTACCAGCACGGTAACGAGCGCATTAAGTGCAGTTACCTATAACAACGGTCAACTTGGCTGGGATAACAATGCTTTTTCATCCGGGTTAAAAGGCGGTCTTGTCAGTTCAGCAGTTGCAGGGACAGGTACATTTACCACAGGGGTAATGAATCTTGGCCTTGAAGGATTTTACGGCAAATACTATTCTGACGGAGAAAAATTGTCTGTATTGACGGGAGGGCTGGCCGGACAGGGAATAAATTATGCTTTGGGCGGCGATATTACATTGAATCCGGTTAATCTTGGTATCTTAAACAATAATCTGTCTGGTACAGGATTACTTGAATTGCATTTTGGCAGGGACGGATTCAATGGGAATTTAGGCACTGCAGGCGTAGACATTAGTCCTGGAACACTTGCAAGTGCGTTTCGGGGTTTGGAAGCATGGAAAGTAAATTTTGGTATTTGGACTTCGGATTCAGAATCTGCAAAAAAATATATCAGCCAAATGCGAACATTGTATTCCGGAGACGAAACCAACAGGGAATTGTACAACTCAATTTTAAATAAGAAAACTTTTGTGGCAGAAAATCGAAATGTTGCTTATACTCAAACAGTTTATGATCCTGTTACAGGCGTAAAAATAATTTCTCTCGGCAATGATGCACTGGAAGACGGAAGCAGATTCGGGCTTAATGTAATATTCAGTCATGAATCCTATAGAAACGGAATTAATGACGGTACTGAAGGCCAACGTCTGGAAACCGATATGGCGGTTATAGGTCATATCAGTACGGCTCTTGGATTAATGAATACATACGGTATAGGGTCGATTGGATCTGAAATGTCCAAAGAAGCATTTGATTTTGTAAACAGTTACATGGTTCTTGTTTCGGAAAATTCAAGCGATCTAGATAAATTAATTGCAATGCTTAACATTGGCCTTATTCTGGACAACTATGATTCAACCGGGGATTTCTGGAAATTCACATCAGACGGCAGGATATTATTCGACGGCAGTCACAGTTTGTTTGATGAATATGGCAATCTTTTAATGGAAGACGACGGAAGAGGCGGGTATATCGGTTCATTATCCAGGGTATTGGGTATTAGCAGGGAAGAAGCCGAAGAAATGTATAATGAGTACAAGAAAACCAACAATCGTTCAATACCATTGGATACTTCCGCAACCGTAAAAGTAAGATATTTTATTCAGCGGGATTATATTAACAATGTATTTACCAAATACAAGGGTAATATGGTTCTTGCAATGCAGGATGCACAAGAGGAATTGGGGGTATTTGTAACTCTTGGAGTACCCATAGATGTATTTGACGCATATTTCCAATTTGCTCAGGACTGGAATAATGCCATGTTTGGGTTTTCCAAGGGGTCTTACGATGCACTCGGATTATGGGAAAGGGGACGGTATAATGATGAAGCAATTGCCGAAGCGTACCGGAAAATAAAAAATTCATGGTCCTATACCGGTACGAATCCCCTGTATTCATTGTTTGGAGAAGGAAGGGTTATTGATCCATTGGGCGGAGCATCCTGGATTTCCACATACGAAATGTATACTGCAGGAGATTATAAAGGACAGTTTCATGGAAGTGCCGTTGGTGAAGCAGGTGCAAAAGTAAAAGTGGGCCTGGGAATAGATCTTGCGACATATAAGAAAAATCCGGCATTGTACCTGCCGATACAATAAAAAACTTTACCGCTCCCAAAGCGCTTGCCGCAGCCATAGCAATCTCGTCACTGTGTACATTGTACGGTTTTCCCGAAGGCCCCCATCCAATGCAGGGAAGTATTGAAACCATCCCTGAATCGAGAATTTTAACTATTGGTTTTACCCGAATCTTTTCAATCTTGCCTGAGCATTCCATGTCGCATCCGTCCAGCACTCCCAACCCTCTGGCCCGGACAAAATTTCCGATAACCGAATCACAGTGATTTGCGGAAAGCGCCGTCATAAACCTGGTTGCAACATGAAAGGCCGCCATTTCAACAAAAGGCATGGCTTTGGCGCTTGTTATCCTGATTGAACCGTGAGCCTCCGAGGGAGCGTATTGAGTATCAATGCCGTTCTCCGCAAGCACCGAATCTATCAATTCTTTTGCACCGGGAACTATTATCACATGAAAGCCTGTCTGCGCAAGTAAAGCCAGATCCTTTATCAAGGAAGGAAAAGACGCTTCGGAAGTAACAGGAAAATCAATTTTAAAAACCATAGCGGAACCGGCAAAGCGGCTCTGGTAGTGAAACGCTTCCCTGACCAGGTCCATTTCTGTGTTCATACCATAAGTATACCCGGTTCCATAATGTCCTGTAAGTGGGCATTCGGTACAGACTTTGCAAAAACTAACTTCGGAATGATGCTTACAGCGGCAAACATTTTGTGTGTATACTAATTCTATTGGAGGGATTATGAACATTCGGAAGGCTTTTTTTGCACTTATTCCGCTGCTGGTTATTGCGCTTTTTTCCTGTAAGCAGGAAGCGTTTGATCCTCCCAGTCCGGAACTGGTTTCTGCTTATTCCGGCGGAGTAGTGGACAGGGGCGGCCCTATTGTGGTTGAATTCACCCTGGATTTTGACACTTCCGTACCCATACCGGCGGATGCATTCCGCCTGAGTCCTTCTGCAAAAGGTACGCTTTCCTGGGAAAACAGCTATACCCTTGTATTTACCCCAACCCAGCCGCTGAAACCGGGAACAAACTATAAGGTTCATGTGAACCCTGCCAAACTTGCAATGCTCCCTCCGCAGGAAGAAATCGAAAGTACGGCGGAAATTATTCTGCCTGAAATCACCCCTTTTTCTTTTTCCTTTACCACTTCGGTACCGGCTCTGGAGATCCTTCTTGATCCTGTTAAAGTCGACAAGGACGGAAAAGTACTTGTTGGAGGAGTGCTCTTAACCGAAAAGAGTGCGGAGAATACTAAGATAGAAAAAACAATTTTATCTAAAGATTTGGGCAAGGTCAGTTGGAACCACCAGAACGATGAACATCGTTTTAGTTTTGATCCGGTTGCCAAAGAAGATGAATCACGGGAAGTAACTATTAATTGGGACGGAAATCCAATTGGAGTTAAGGAAAAAGGAACACTGCCGGTAACGATTCCGGGAAACCGTTTTGAAGTAATGGAGATACGCTTTGTTAATGGTGTAATCGAAGTGGCTTTTTCCGCTCCGTTAAAACCGGATCAAAATCTCGGCGGCTTTGTAAGTCTTTCCGGGAATACACAGATTCGCTATTCACTGGACGGAAACATCATCCGCATTTACGGGGAACAGGGAAAAAGCGATGTAATACCGGAAGGGGCTGTGCTTGTTATTCAGGACATTCCCGATATGTACGGAAATGTTCTGGCAGAGCGTGTACAGTACACTGTTCCGGGAAAATGGGAAATACCCGAAGTACGTTTTGCTGGACGAGGAACGATACTTCCGACAAGCCAGGGTTCCCAAATGGTAATAGAAACAAAAAACCTTGCCGGTGTTCTGGTGGAAGCTTTTAAAATACACGGCGACAACATGATTCAGTTTTTACAAGTAAATGCACTGAACGAAACAAACGAACTTGAACGGGTAGGGGAACCGGTCTGGACCAAGTCGTATGATCTGTCATGGAAAGATGCCGATAAAAATGTCTGGAAACGTCATGGACTGGATCTGTCTGAACTTGCAAAAAAACATCCGGACGGTATGTTTCACATCCGGCTTTCTTTCCGGCTCAGGCATAGTAAATATGAATGTCTGGAGGGACATACAGATTTTTCGTCCCTTGAATTTCCTCCCGACTTTAAAACCGTTGTTAATGCATCGGAAAGAAGCAATTGGGATTATTACGACGGACGTTACGATGACGACTATTACAACAACAGAAACGATCCGTGTCATCCGGCGTTTTATCTGCGCTATTACGATCATAACGTTACCGTTGGCCGCAATGTACTGGTTTCCGATCTGGCGCTTATGGCAAAGCGCGGTCTTGACGGTTCCTGGATTGCGGTTGTAAGTAATGTAAAAACCGCCAGACCGGAAAGCGGCATAACCGTTGATGTGCTCAATTTTCAGGGCAGATCCCTCTTTAAGTTAAAGACCGATTCATCGGGAATGGCGTCGTTCAACGCAGGTCCTGTTACCGAAGCTGTTTTCTCCGAAACCGGTTCCGCAGAAACAACGTCAGCGGGAACCGGTGCAACCGGCAATCAGGTTCCTGCGTTTATCTTTGCTTCCGGCAGCGGCGGCCGTGCCTGGCTGAAGATTGGCGAAAGTCAGGCTCTGACGGTAAGCCACTTTGACATAGCCGGAGGAAGGGCAGCTTCGGGACTGCGCGGACTAATCTACGGTGAACGCGGAGTATGGCGGCCGGGAGATGATATTCATCTCAGCTTCCTCCTTTCCGATCCCGAAAAGACCCTGCCTGCAAATCATCCTGTATCTTTTGAACTGGAAGATCCAAGGGGCAGGATTAGCGGACAGAAAACTTTTACCTCTTCGGTGGACGGTTTTTATTACATAGCTGCATCCACTTCCCCCGATGCACCGACAGGGGACTGGATTGCACGGGTAAAAGTCGGAGGCAGTACCTTTACCAGAAATCTTAAAATAGAAACGATTATTCCCAACCGGCTTACGATAGATTTGGATTTTGGTCCTAAAACCTATATAGAAAACGACAGCGCCGTGGGCCTGAAATCGGAATGGCTTTTCGGAGCGCCTGCTCCCAATCTTAATGCGGATATCTTTGTAACATTTAGCGAAAAGACCGGTGTTTTCCCCGGCAATGGGGATTATGTTTTTACCGATCCGTCACGATCTGTATCCGGTGAACGGCAAAGTGTTTGGGAAGGAAGACTTAATAATGAAGGAAAAGCCAATTTTACCCTGAATCTTAATCCCGGAACAGCGCCGGGCAAACTCAATGCCCGTTTTATGACAAGGGTTTTTGAACCTTCCGGCGCTTTTTCTTCCGAACAGATGACAAAGGAATTTTCTCCCTATAATCGTTATGTGGGAATAAGAACTCCCAGAGGCGATGCACAGAGAAATATGCTCCTTACCGATCAGAATCACCGCACGGACATACTGTTACTCGATGCTGACGGAAAACCGGTAAACGGAAGAGTCGAACTTGAATGTGCGCTCTATAAACTAACATGGCGGTGGTGGTGGGAAAAGGGCGGTTATGAAGCCGCCGAATATGCTTCAATGATGTCCAGAACGCCGGTAATGAGCGGCACAGCCGTTGTCCAGAACGGCAAGGGAAGCTGGGATTTCCAGGTTAAGTATCCCGAGTGGGGACGTTATATGGTTGTTGTCCGGGACAAGAGCGGTGCGGGCAATGGTTCGCAAGGACACTCGGCGGCAAGCATTGTGTACGTTGACTGGCCCGGTTGGGCAGGGCGGCAAACCGAAGGGGCAGGGCAGGGCGCCGCAGCCATGCTGACGCTTAGTCCCGATAAAGAACAGTACCGTACCGGCGAAAAAATCAGCATTGGTTTTCCTTCAAATAAAGAAGCCGGTGCGTTGGTGGTTATAGAAAAGGGCGGCAATGTACTAAAGAAAGAATGGATACGTTGCAGCGATACCCAGACCCGTTATGAATTTACCGCCGAGCCCTCTATGGTTCCCAATGTCTACGTTCATGTTAGTTTGGTTCAGCCGCATCTTCAAACGCAAAACGATCTGCCGTTACGGCTGTACGGTATTGTTCCGGTAATGATTGAAGATCCCAAAACCCTGCTTACTCCTGTGATCACTGCCGGGGACAACTGGGAACCGGAAACGGAAGTAAGCTTTACCGTAAGCGAATCTTCTGGCAGACCAATGGCCTATACGGTGGCTGTTGTGGACGAAGGGCTTTTGGGGCTTACACGCTTTTCCCTGCCCAACCCCCGCAATAC
>WRIX01000035.1:11609-21549 GCA_009782495.1 Treponema sp. | reverse complement strand
CGAATTGACAAATCTAAATAACAGGCGTTCGTTTATGGAATATATAGAAATAATGTGGAAACAAAACCGCCGTCTTAATCTTGACATAACTGTTATGATGCTGGATATTGATTTTTTCAAAAATTATAATGATTCAATGGGACATTTGGAAGGGGATAAAGTGCTTATCGCCGTAGCCCAATGTTTAAAAGAACAAATAAAAAGAGAAACTGATTTTGTCGCAAGGTTTGGAGGGGAAGAATTTATTTATCTTCTGCCGTTTATCAATAAAAATGAGGCAATTGAATTTGCCAACAATTTGGTTATGAATGTAGAAAAAATGTATATTCCCCATCCAATGAGTGAAGTTTCTGAATTTATAAAAATTAGCGTAGGAGTAGCGACTGTTGTTCCTGATGAAAATAATTCAATAAATCAATTATTGGATAATGCTGATAAAGCATTATATAAAGCAAAACAATCTGGAAGAAATAAGGCTGTAATATATTAATAAAAGGAAAAAGGCTTGGCTTGTTGTTGTGAATGCCAAATCATTAACGATTGTAATATTGGGTATTTTGGACAGAAAGATGAATATATTGCAAAAGCAACGACTTTGTTTGTTAAAAAATATGGTGAGGAATGTTATATCTCTTGCAAATATCGCGTAAAATTTTTACTGATTAGTACGACCAGGCTAACAATAGGAGATATAATATCATCAGGACTGTTGGCCCTGGGCCGCCAAAAAGGCGGCTCAGGGCTATGTTCCCCCAGGCCGGCCGGACCTCGCCCCCGCTCTTACGGCTCAATCCGGTACAATTTGCCAGTCCTGATCTTGCTTAGCAAGCCTTTATCCGGGATTGCAAACTGTTAAATTTTCGCGAAAAGTTGAATTTTCTTCAGAAAAAAGGTATACTGGTAGCGGATACTTACAGAATTGAGCAGGTCTCAGATAAAAAAGGGAAACAGGAATGAAATTAAGTTTGCGAATACCTTTGCTTATCGGAGCGGTTGTGGTAATAACGGCCGCCAGTATTATTTTCGCAGCTGTGTTTATTGCTTCCGGGAATCTGGAAGAAGCCAGTTATAACGAGCTTTCTGCCGAGGCAAGTGCAAACACCGAGCTTATCGCAGCCAGGCTGGAAAACCAGAAAATTCAACTCTGGGAAGTAGCCAACCGTGCCCGAACCCGGTCCATGGACTGGGAGGGAGTTGTCAAGCAGAACCTTACGCCGGATGTGGAGCGTATCGGCAGTCTTGAGATGGGGTTGGTGTACCCCGGCGGTGAGACCCGATATGTACGTGATCCGCAAATCACCAACCTGAGCGATCAGGAGTATGTCAATAAGGCATTTTCCGGGGAGAATTCCGTCTCCGATGTACTTATCAGCAAGGCTACCGGTATGCCCGTTGTAATGTTTGCTTCGCCGGTATTGGAAAACGATAGCAAGGGCGCCAGTGTTATCGGTGTAGTTATATCCCGCAAGGACGGCGGCTTTCTCTCCGAAATGTCCGCTCACATAAAACCCAGTAAAAAAAGCGGCTATGCATTCATGGCGAACAAAGAAGGTGTAATAATCGCTCATCCTGATAATGACCTGGTACTCAATCAATGGAATCCGGTAAAAGAGGCTAAAAACGATCCTTCCCTGAAGTCCCTGGCGGATATGCTCAGTGTGGCACTTAAGGAAGAATCCGGCATAGGTTCTTATGAGTTTAAAGGAATTAGCAGAATATGCAGTTTTGCGGAAGTTCCCGGCCAGGCCTGGACATTGTTTGTTTCAATAGAAAAAAGTGATTTTGAAGAAGCAGTTTCCGGGATGCGCAATATTATACTTGGAATAGGAGCAATCTGTACTCTTATAGGCATTGGCGTTGCGATACCTATCGGAAGGTCGATTGCCAAGCCGGTGATTCGTATAGCCGGAACATTAAAGGATATCTCCGAAGGAGAGGGCGATCTTACCCGAAGCATTATAATCAATTCAAAAGATGAATTCGGAAACCTCGCCCATTACTTTAACCAAACACTGGTAAAAATAAAAAACCTTGTTATCAACATCAGGAAAGAAGCGGGAATTTTGTCCGCCATTGGCAGTGATCTTGCCAGTAACATGAACGAAAGCGCCGCCGCCGTAAACGAAATAAATGCCAATATTCAGAGTATCAAGGGACGGATATTAACCCAAAGCGCAAGCGTCAGCGAAACCCATGCGACAATGGAACAGGTTGTAAACAATATTGACAAACTGAACGGACTTGTAGAAAAACAAAGCGGCAATGTTTCACGGGCCTCAAGCTCTATTGAAGAAATGGCGTCCAATATTCAGTCCGTAACCTCAACTCTTGCCGACAACGCGGCTAATGTTGTCACCTTAAGAGAATCTTCGGAAGCCGGGCGCACCGGGCTGCAGGAAGTAGCGGAGAATATTCAGGAAATCTCCCGCCAATCTGAAGGACTTATGGAAATTAATGCCGTAATGGAAAATATCGCAAGCCAAACCAATCTGCTTTCAATGAATGCCGCGATTGAAGCCGCTCATGCGGGAGAATCAGGAAAAGGTTTTGCCGTAGTAGCCGGTGAAATCCGCAAACTGGCAGAAAGTTCCGGAGTACAATCCAAGACCATCGGTGTTGTTCTTCAAAAGATAAAAACCTCAATTGACAAGATCCTGAAATCGACCGAAAACGTACTGACCAGGTTCGAGGCTATCGACTCAAGCGTAAAAGTAGTGACGGATCAGGAAGAACAAGTACGCGGCGTAATGGAAACGTACGGAGTCAGGAGCAAGCAAATCGTTGGAGACACTGGAGAGGTTAGTGAAATAACAAAACAGGTAAGAACCCGTTCACAGGAAATGCATTTAGGCGCTACCGAAGTAATCAAGGAAAGCAATGAACTTGAAAAAGTGACACAGGAAATTGCTTCAGGTATGAACGAAATGGCAAACGGTGCAGACGAGATTAACATTGCTGTCCATCAGGTTAATGAAATAAGCGTCAAAAACCGCGAGGGCATTGAGCATTTGATAAGAGAAGTTTCACGGTTTAAGGTTGAGTAGCACAATAACGGCCCATAAAGAGAATTTGTCCGGGATGGCAGACAGCATGGTATGTATCATAGAAGATTAATCATTTACTTGTTATACTAAATGCATGAGGATTATAGACGCTTCAGAGTTTAGTGATTACTGGAGATCGTATAAACTAAACAGCTCAGACAGCAGTTCACATTCTGTTGATACCGTTGTACGCGAAATTGTTGATGCAGTCCGCAGCGAAGGGGATAATGCGCTTCGCCGCTATGCGGAGCGCTTTGATAAAAGTTCACCTTCCAGGCTTGAAGTTCCTGTAACCCTGGCTGAAAAGTCATGGGAAGATCTCTGTAATAACGACAGGGAAACATCGGCCGCTTTGGAACTGGCTGCACGGCATATACAAAGGTTTGCGGAATTACAGCGGAAATCTTTTGCTGACTTTGAAAGTGAAATGCACACAGGTCTCTTTACCGGCCAGCTTGTTATTCCCGTAGAAAGGGCGGCGGTTTATGTTCCGGCAGGACGGTTTCCCATTATTTCTTCCGTATTAATGGGAATGATTCCCGCCCTGACGGCCGGTGTTGATGAAATTATTCTTGCTTCACCGCCCATGAAAGACGGATTTCCCGACCGGAATATAATGGCTGCGGCTGCCCTTTCAATGATGATTGGCAGGAATGCCGCCGTTGATAAAGCAAATGATACCAAACTGCGTCTTTTTGCGATGGGCGGCGCTCAGGCAATTGCCGCTCTTGCCCTTGGCACGGAATCGGTTCCGCGCGCAAGCGTTATTGTCGGGCCGGGAAATAAATATGTAACGGCGGCAAAGCGTATGCTTTTCGGCGAAGTCGGCATTGATTTAATCGCCGGGCCCACCGATGTGTTGATTATTACCGATAAAGAAACGGCAGATACTGCGGCAGACCTGGTTGCCGCCGATATGCTGGCTCAGGCGGAGCATGATACCGAAGCATGTGCCCGCGCTCTGGTGGACGATCATAGGCTGGCGGAAAAAATCAACATTGCTTTGGAAAAACACTTGGCAATTTTACCGGAAGAATCCAGCGCCGTCGCACGGGTTTCCATTGACAGTAACGGACTTATCATAGTTTACCGGTCCAGAGAGGAAGCAATTCGCATTGCCAATAGTATTGCTCCTGAACATCTTGAACTCCATTCCGGTGACCCCGGTTCCTGGCTGCCTGCAAAAAAACCAGGAACACACCTTAAAAATTTTGGTTCTCTTTTTATTGGTTCGCTTGCTGCGGAAGTTCTGGGTGATTACAGCGCGGGGATAAATCATACATTGCCTACTTCGGAGAGCGCCCGGTTTACCGGAGGACTTTCAGTCCGGCATTTTCTTAAAACCCCTACTACCCTCCGTTGTGTTCCGGGTGTTGGTTTTGAAGAAGCAAGAAAAGCGGCGGAAATTCTTGGCCGGGCCGAAGGACTTGCAGCCCACTCGTTGGCAGCACAAATGCGGCGTTCGCAATGACAATTGGTTCTGTAGCAGATCACCGGAGCAGGGAAGGCGGAGCGATAATCTATCCTGTCTATTCGCGGCGTTCCGGCGGTCTTTCCATCGGAATAAATCTTTTTCCTGATCGCAAACTATGTTCCTTTAACTGCCCTTATTGTGAGGTTTTTCCTTTTAAAACGGATATTGTTTTTAATCCCGAAATAATGAAAGCCGCTCTCTGTTCGGCTATCCGGGAAGCAAAAGAAAATGGCATACAAATAAAGGACATTTGTTTTTCCGGCAGCGGCGAGCCGTCAATGTCGCCGTATTTTATTGAAGCTGTGAATGCTGTCGCAGCTATACGCTCCGGGTTGGCCGATGATGCAAAGCTTGTGGTGATCACCAGCGGAACCGGGCTGCAGAACAATGATACATTTGAATTTTTTAAAACTGCATCGTTACATCCGGTTAACCTGAATATCTGGCTTAAGCTTGATGCCGCTACGGAAGAATGGTACCGTTTCATGAATCGTTCGAAAATTCCGCATGATGAACTTATTGATTGCATCAAAAAATTTTCTGCTTCAGCCGCACCATTTACGATTCAAACAATGCTTTGCAGGGTAAAAGGCATTTTACCGCCGCAGGATGAAAGTGCTGCATGGGTACAATTGGTGACAGAACTGGCAGCGCTTTCCCGTTCTGACAAAAGCGGCTCAGGACTAAGGGCGGTGCAAATATACGGTAAAGCAAGGCCGGCAAGCGAAGATCCGCTGGCAGAAGCAATTCCGGCAACGATCCTTGAAGAACGATCTTTGCAGCTTCGTTTGTCGCTGGAAAAAGCAGGACTAATCGTACCGGTTGAAGTATACTAAGTCTGGGCTCAATACGAATGATTTTGTTGCATGGGAGTAATTCCATTTTGAAATTAAATAGAAAACAAGTTTTGTTCTTAATAATTTTTCTCTCTGTACTTGTTCCGCTCTTTGCCCGTGATGTAGAAATAACTGTCGAGGATACCGACCTTGGCCTTCCGCTGGAAGGAGCGGTAATACGATCCTGGGACGGCAGGCAGTATACCTGCAACAGGGACGGCAAGGCGGTAATTTCCGTGCCTGATGAACGGCAGGTACTGATCTATGCATCGTACCCGGGTTACGAAAACGGCCGCCTTGTTGTAAGCGCCGGAGCTGATAAATACACAGTGGGACTGCAGCTTTCCGGCATAAGGGAAAACAAGGAACTGGTAATAGAAGCCTCCAGGCCGGGAAGCGGCGGGGCAAGGACCGGCCGCAGTATTACCATAACAGAGCGGGATATTGCGCAAACCGGTGAAATCGGAATTGTCGAAGATGTGATGAGTTCGATTAAATTGCTTCCCGGTGTCGGTTATGCCGGTTTATTCAATGCCCTGCCGAGTATACGGGGAGGAGATCCGGGGGATTTAAGCGCTGCGTTGGACGGATATTATGTTCTTGCCCCGTATCACTGGGGCGGCGGCTATTCAATATTCGATCCCCGTATGGTACAAAGCGCCGAACTTTCCCACGGTGTTTTTTCTACCCGCTATGGCAACACAATATCCGGTCTTTTGGAGATAACTACAAAAAAACCATCAACAACGGAAACAGAATTCGAACTTGGCATAAACACCAGCGCCGCCAATTTTAATTTATCGCTTCCCCTGGCAGGCAAGGGGGGCATTCTGTTCATGGGACGTGTTACATACTACGACCCAATAGTATGGCTGATGAAGCAGCTGTCGCCCAGTTTTGAAGTTCTTGACCCAATTAATGCAATACGCGTTGCTCCATATATCAGAAGCACGGCGATAACGGGGAATTACCGTTTTTCCGACAGCCTGGAACTCCAGGGCACCGGTTTTTGGGGAATGGACGGCGCCGGTGCAACTTATGAAACGGACTATTCTAACGAGAATGAACTAACCAGCAAAACCAGAATGGAATTCGACTGGACAAATTATCAGGGTTTTGTTAAAACCGGGCTTTTATGGAATCCCCGGAATGATATGCTCCTGAAATTTACCGCCGGAACAGGCTATGAAGACGCATTGATTAAAGGAGATATGCGGTTTGATATTATAAATAAACATTTTTCTTCTGAGTTCTCGAATCCCTATACATTATCATTATTATCGTTATTAGGGATAAATATCAATGAACCATATAATATTAGTAATGAAATGAGTATCGACGATTCCGCTTTTATGTTCAACGCACAGGGGCGCATAGACTATGATTGGGAATTGGGGAAAGGTTTCCTTTTTGCAGCCGGTGTACAGGAATTGTTTACCCGTTTTGTATCTTCCGGCGATGAAATGATATATATTGAAAAATTTGCACATGAACTTGATAATCCGGAAAGTATACCATTTTATAACTCACTCATTTCGAATCCGTTTATTACGTCCGATGAGTTGAATTATTTACTAAATAATTTACGGGTCAGTTTCCCTGTTAATTATTCTCCAAATGTAGAAAATAAGCTATTTTCTACATCGGGGTATAGTCTTATTGAATACAGTTCTCCGGAAAACCGTTTTAATGCGGAACTTGGGCTGCGCGTCGATCATTTCTATTTGACCGGAAAGGGTTTTTCTGTTCAATCCAAGCCCGTTCTGAATCCCCGGCTTAATGTTGATTTTATGGTGCTGGAGGATTGGGGTATTCTTCAGTCGCTTGGTCTTAGTGCGGGAACAGGACTTTTTTCATCAATGAATAAAATGTTTGTCTTTGCGGAAGAAAGATTCAATATGGACGAAATTAAACCGAATCGATCCTGGACTTCGATATTCGGCATTAAATCGGAATTACCAAGGGGATTGATTTTTAATATTGAGTTCTATTACAAATATGTTTTTGATCGTACCTATATTCCCGTTGATCTTAATCCCGATGATGTTCAGGTAAATCCCAGGTTCGACGGTGAAGGAAGAATCTGGGGTATTGATGTTTTTCTGCAAAAATTACAGTCCCGTTATTGGGATGGCTGGCTTTCCTATTCTTTTAACTGGACAAAATATTATGATCCCCACGGCGGGACTATTGATGTGGGTGGTTTTGGAGGAGGCAAAGAGAATAACTGGTATTTTCCGTCGTATCATCGTTTTCACAACCTTAACCTTGTCCTTAATTTTAAGCCGGTACCCCGCATTAACATATATACCCGTTTTGGTATTGCCAGCGGCGTACCGCTTCCCAACCTTATCGGCGATAAACCTGTCAGCTATCCGGTATATGTGTTTGATCCCGATAATCCGGAAAAAATAATTGAAAAATATGTCTGGCTTTCCCAATATGACGAAAATAACCGAACCACACCGTCTTTTCCTATGGATATTAAATTTTCCATTTTTGGAAAAAATGAAAAAGGAAAGGCGCACTACGAGATCTATTTTGCGGTGGAAAATGTTCTGGCTCTGTTTTATTCAGCCAAGGGTAATACAAGTTTCAACCAATATACCGGCAAGGAGGATACAGGAAATGATTCTGCAAATTATGAAATTCCTGTTCCAATACCTTCTTTTGGGTTTAAAATCAGCTATTGACATGGTATGCAGTATGAAAAGACCGGGTAATTTAAAAGACGTCATTCCGCTTTGTTTTGCCGTTCTGCTGTTTGCGGGAAGTTGTGTTTCCATGGTGGAAAAAGCAGGAAAGACTCTGGACGGATCGGCAGCGGATGAAATGCGTGTTGCTGTGTACAGAACAGAACAAAAAAAAGGCGCTGCGGCTGGTATGGAATTATGGGAAGTACAGAACAAGGCCGGTCTTCGTTCTGTTATTATCTTTTTGAATGAATATCCTTCGATAAAACTGAGGGGTTCTTTTCCGAACGAAAGCGGAGAATTCTATCTGACTTCACTTGAGTATATTGCAGGAAATTATCATGGATGGAATGAGTATCGTATGGACTTGTTTGGAGCCGGCAGTCTTGTAATTACAGGCAACACTGCTGTCCTGGCAGTTTCCGGTAAAATCGAAACAGTGCAAATATCATCAGGGCGTATTCAGCAATACGATACACGGCTTACCGGAAACGAAGCTCTTGCAAGGCTCCGTGATCGCCAGGAAAGGATAAGCGCCCTTACTGAATGGATGAAACAATTGGAAAACGCACCTAAAGGGCTTGCCCAGGATGCATTTGAAAGCTATTGGAAGCCGGTATTCTTTCCTGAATTGGTATCGAAAAAAAAGCAGCCAACAGGCTGGAAACAGGAAGGCGATCAATGGATTTGGGCGGATAGTATACGCTGGAACAAAAGCTATACCGAACGGGTTTTTCCTCAATTACTGCGGGAGATACGCAATACCGGAACCATACTTCGGGACTGGGAAGAAGCCTTGCCGTGGATTTATATTGATTATGAATGGGAGACTATCCTTGGATTGCTTGCACAGGAAATAACACTGCAGAAGAAAAAATAACAGTTGAACTTGTCCCGAAACTAACAGCGTTTTGGAACAAGCTCACTTGTGTAATCCTGCTGGTCTAACGCTTGTTTTGCCAGGCGCCGCGGCTAAAACCATGTCCGCGTACAGAGCCGCGTCCACGGCCCATATTGTACCTTGACTGCGGACCCATATGCCTTGGTGCAAATCTGTTGTTTTGTCCATGCCTAAGCTGCGGTCTGGCTTCGTTCCGGTTTCCGGAACCGGCCCTTTGACCAAAACTCATTGCGGGAAAATCATACGATTTTCCGCTTATGGTTAACTTAGTAGGCCGCAAATGGTTTTTTATTACGTATCCTTCAATAGATACCCTGTTTCCGTCTTTTATTCCCTCGATAAAGCCGGCATACCGGTGAAGCAGGGGAACAATATAAACATTTTCACCGCTTTTTACTGCGATCATTCCGTTTTGTAATTGCAGTGTTCCTTCAACAGTGACAGGATCGGGACGGCCCTTTCTTTCCTTTTCCTGATTTTGGGCAAAAACGGTACTAATTACCAAACAGGTAATAACCAATAAAAGACCAAGTTTTTTCATTATAACCTCCGTAAATGATTCACGCTCTATGGCGTACGCAGTTTGCGTACGCAAATTGCGTTTCTTTTCTATCTTGTAAACAACGATAAAGAGAAAAAGTATCAAAAATAACGGATTTTTTACGGATTTTTCCCTAATATTGCCCGCAGTATACGCCGCTTAACAGCGCCAGAGCTGTTGGTAAAAGAGGCGATCTTTTTTCGTATGTCCAAACGTTTGGAGTGTGCCCCGTAAGGACAGGTACAGGATGCTTTAAGTATGTTCTGTTCTTCGGCACAGGCGATAATCTGGGTTTCTTCCAGGTAAGCAAGGGGCCGGATCAGTGTTACCGGAAATTTTCTGTATACAAGTTTTATTGGCATGGCAGATAGTTCGCCTTTGGCGCAGAGATTCATAAAAAATGTTTCAATAATGTCATCCAGGTGGTGTCCCAGTGCGATTTTGTTAAAGC
>WRIX01000035.1:10102-11509 GCA_009782495.1 Treponema sp. | reverse complement strand
ATATGACCTATTCCGCTTCGGACCAGCGCCTCGGCAGCCCAGCTTCCTACGCCTCCAAGACCAACAACAATAACACGTTTTTGTTCCAACGCTGCAGCAACAGCTTCTCCCAAAAGAAGGCCAACGCGCTGAAACTCCGGGCGATTAGACTGTTTCGTAACCGGAGAGGTACTTTCGCTCAAACGCTCACAAGCGGCCAGGCTCGGCGGAGTAACCGGCTTCATCTACCGCTGCTTTAAGGGATTCCGGATTCACTGAATCACCGTGTTCCACACGGGCGTTTTTTTCCTGCAAGCTGACCTGGGCGGAAGTGACTCCGTCAATTGCTTCCAGCGCTTCTTTAACATGGGCTGCGCAATTTTCGCAGTTCATACCTTCGATATTAAGTGTTGTGATCATAATTTATGGTAGCATATCTTTTGTTTTCGTACCATCTGAGGCTGTTCCGGAAAAACGAAGGCGGCCGGCTTTGGCAATAATATTACCCAAGTACCGGCCTTCTTTTAAACTTAACCCCGCGCGGGCAATCAGATCCCGCAAAAAGCGTTCTTGTTCTTCACGGCCGGGGTGTATATAAAAACCCAGTGATTCAAGCGAATTGCTGATTTTTTTTACCAGTACGTCAATTTCTGTGGTGTTCATGGGAACCCATTGTCCCGGAACCGGGTCAGGCCCGGTGTACCCTTCATGTCGTACCAGTTTGCTTGGCAAACTGGTATTTGATAGCCCTGCAGCGTCTATGCCACCGGGGCTATTCAGGGTTTGGTACAGTTCGTAGGCATAGATTTGAACGGCATGGGATAAATTAATGGAAGGAAATTCCGGGCTGACCGGTATGTGAGAGGCCATGCTGCAGAGTTCCAGTTCTTCACGATCAAGGCCAGTCCGTTCGTTACCAAACACGATGGCGGCTTTTCCGGTTTTGGATTTTAAAAAAGCAGCAAGTTCGCGGGGACTGAGGGTGTTTGATTTACGGCGCCGGCCGCGGCGCCGGCTGGTTCCAATAGAGATCGTACAATCTGCCAGGGCTTCTTTCAGGGTAGCATAATTTTCTGCGGAATCCCAAATATCTGCAGCGTGAATGGCCCGGGCGAGCAATCGTTCCAAAGAAAGCGCCCCGGCCTTATTGCTGCTATCTGACGATTTTTTATCAGATGAAGCGTTGTTTAAGGGAATTCCCATTCCGGGAAATTCAAGGCAGGGTCTTTCCGCTGCAGCTATGCGGAGGTGTCGGAGGCCCATGTTTTTCATGGCCCGGCATACAGCTCCGGCATTGCCCGGCTCTGACGGCCGTGAGAGAACGATGATAATATCATCTAAAATCATAAACAAGCCTTGCCAACAAAATCGGCATGTTTTATTTTATATCATATTCAGCTACTGTTTCAGTATGGGAAAAAACGGTGA
>WRIX01000035.1:3916-9776 GCA_009782495.1 Treponema sp. | reverse complement strand
ATTCCGGCTTTTTATGCAAGATTGGCGGCGCAGAAGGCCTTTCCCCGGAAAAAGCGGCTTCCTTTATCCTGGAAAAAGCGGGATCGCCCGATATTCTGGTGTTATCCTGGGGGCCTTTTAAGAAAATTGCTCTGCAAGACTCAAAACCGGAAGATTGGCGTTTTTTGGTGGAAAACAACCTTATTTTCCCCGGAATTATTGTTTCCTTGGTACTTTGTAACATGGTAAAAAAGGGATGGGGGCGAATTGTCCTCTTTGGAGGCACAAAAACAGCAGATATTAGGGGTTTTTCGGAAACAACGGCCTATAGTACGGCAAAAACAGCCCTGGGAACCCTGGCAAAATCTGTGGCAAAAAGCGCCGGAAACGCAGGAATTAGCTGTAATGTGATATGCCCGGGTTTGGCAGCCACTGAATATTCAGGCCAGGAAGACCTTGCTTATTCACGGGAAAAAAACCCAGGAGGAAAAGCCTTGACAGCGGAAGAGATTGCAGGCTGCGCTCTTGTAACTCTGGAAAGTTCTGTTATTAACGGAGCAATAATTCCTGCAGATGCCGGTTTATGGGTTTGACAAAATTCATAAAAAGATATACTATTTTTAAAGGTGTCCGATAAATAAAGGAATATGTAAAAAAGTGTTAAAAATCTGTTTGGAAGGAAAGCTATGACCAATAACGATATAGTCAACGGTTTTGACGACGAGAAGGATGAGAGTCTAAAGATAAAGCTTCAAAAGGTGAATGAAGTAGACGGATGTCTTGTTCTGTATCTTACCGGGTATATCGATACCTATAATTCCAATTATTTTCAGAAACGTGTTCAGAAAGCCATAGAAGCAGGCTTTATCCGGCTGGTTTTTCAATGCGGGGGTCTTAACTATGTTTCATCCACCGGCATTGGTTCTTTTACGGCTTTTCTAAAATCTGTAAAACCCCGCGGCGGCGACCTTGTACTTTTAGAGATACAGCCGAAGGTTTATGAAGTGTTCCAGCTCCTTGGGTTTTCCCAGTTCTTTAATATTAAAGATAATCTGGATGATTCGATTAATTTCTTCAGAAGCGGTTCCGCTACCGAAACCGTATCCCTTTTTCCAAAGATTTTCTCTTGTCCCATTTGTTCCAAGAAGCTAAAAGCTTTAAAACCCGGACGGTTCCGCTGTTCTGAGTGCAAAACAATTCTGGCAATTGATAATGCAGGGCAGGTTTTTCTGGGATAAACAGCTATTTCTTGTGGATAAGTTGTTAATAATGCTGAATTAAGCAATCACACTGTATATCTTTTTATACATTTTAGCATCTATACCGGAGAGAATCGCTCTAATTCTTTGTAATACAATGAATTAATCTCATCATGATAAACATTGTTTTGATCATAACATAGAAAATCGCTTTTTATTGCCTGGTTTGCATTTTTATTTTGTGGATAACTTGTGGATATTCTGTTTATTTCAATATCTGCTAACTTTAGAAAAACTCACCTTACTTGCGAATAAGGGGAGGGCATGATAGGCTGATATAGTGAAGAATGTAGCCAAATTGGTTCTTTTTCTTAGTATTTCCTTCATTGTTGTCCTCCTTTTTTCCGGTTTGATAACGCTATTGCAGGGCTGGACTGACGAGGCATTGCTTTTTCCGCCGGCAACAGGGATTTCCGGCGGTTTTTCCGGAAAAACCGTTACATATCTTGAATCTTCCATTCCTGTGGCTTTTTACCTGGTTATACTTTTTGGGCTTACCTATGCCGCAAGGCATCGGATCGTCTATCCGGCGGCATTTGCAGTAACTTTGGTTTTTATACTCATTCTCAGCGGAGCCGCCTATTTTGGCCTGGAAAGTCTGGGTAAACTGGGGATGCTCTTGCTTTCAGGGGCGTTTTGGCTCTGGAAAATTTTCTTAACCAGGGCAATATCCGTGATATGCTTTCTTCTTTTGCCGGA
Organism: Treponema sp.; assembly: GCA_009782495.1. Classification (GTDB taxonomy): domain Bacteria; phylum Spirochaetota; class Spirochaetia; order Treponematales; family Breznakiellaceae; genus WRIV01. The sequence continues at coordinate 7,839 of WRIX01000035.1, read as the reverse complement.
AGAATAGTCAACCCATCGCTGATAAATCCGATTATTTTTTCATCCTTGAGTATTCTGATCCTGCTTTATTCCGGGCTTGTATACCTGGCACGGGGGAGAATAGCAGATGGCTAAGCGGCTTCAGAATTCTTCTCCCCTTGTTGTTTTTCTTCTGTATGTGGCGGCAGCTTTTGCCGGGATTTGCGGCTATTGTTTTTTATCTCCCCCTCACTCAATGACAATAGAAATACTCGATTGTTTTAAATTACCCTGGCGATTTACCGGGGGTATAATAAAATTTATTGAATTGTTTCCGGCGCTGGCTTTTTCCGGCCTTGTTATTCCCTTTGGGTTAAAAGAACATTCCGAAGGCGGTTATGCAGGAAACACTTTTGTCGGGAAAAAAAGGTTTTCTCCTGATTTTCTAAAATACCTTTTCTGGCCGGTGATTACCGCTTGTCTTTCTGCTGTTTCCTACAGCCTCTTGTTTTTTATTGTTCTGCCCATAACGGAAAATGTTCACAATTCCGTGCGGGACCGGAGCGATCTCTTTGCAAAGGCAAGGTTTAATGCGGAAGAAAAAGCCAAAGCCGGAGAATGGGCGGAAGCTTCACAATTTATTGAAATTTGCGAAAGTATCTGGAGGGACAACGAAGATATTGCAAAATTTAAATTACGGCTGGTTGAATCCATTTCAAGCTACCGCCAGTCATTGGCAGTCAGCAGAGAGAATGAAGAAGACACGGCGCTGGTGTGGACAGGTATACCGGGAGATCCGGTTAATGCAGCCGATGCTCTTACGCTCTCTGAAGATGCTTTTAATGCAGAACGGTACTATGATGCCCATTGGCTTGCTACTCTGGCCGGACGGCTTGCCGGGGAAGGCGCTGTCGAAACCGGTACTGCCCGTACCCTGGCATCAAAGGCCTGGGAAAAAATTCAGGAGATGGAACCAAATACCCAGGAAAAGGAAAGATTTTCCCTGTACAGAATGAAGCGCGATGCTTATGAAGCAATGAATTACGGAAACTGGATCGGCGCCTATTATTCTTTTTTGGAACTTTCTGCTGCTACACCCAATGATCCGGATGTGATTAAGTATCTGGAAGCCTGCAAAGAAGGTGTTATACATACGGCATTTTTTATTGATGAATTGAACATGGCAGTCGGCTCTACCCTTAATGCTCCGGTTTTTTCTTTTCCCGATTTAAGCGGCGGCAGGCTGATAGTACGTTTTGATTCTCTGGCGCTTTTAAGGGATAATGCATATGCATGGAAAATAGAAGCGCTTGCAGCCGATAGGGAAGGCAGGCTTCGCTACAGGGTCAGTTCTGACTATGCAAAACTTGTTCCTGTTGCAGGCAGAAATTTGGAAGGGGAAACCGCCGATCATACCGTTTTGCTGTTCCTGGCATTGGACCGTACCGATAAAACAAAGAGTTCGGAACCAGTCTGGACTATTGACGGAGGAGAATCCGATCCGGAGGGAAACATAATCGGGGCAAATCAAATTTTACTTCCCATAAGCTTTGATAACTTTTTGCTTCTTTCCAAAGCAAAACAAGGTACGCAGATTCTGAATCTGCGGGAACTGTTTGCTGCGGAAAAAACTTTTGATGATTTTGGTTATTTAAAAGAAAACTTCAGGGCGGAAATTTTCTGCCGTTTGGGTAATGCGGTTTTTTTCCTTCCTATGGCAGTATTGGCTCTGATTCTTGGCTGGCGTTACCGGGCCATGAAAAAACCCCGGTATGTATATGTACCTATGCTGGTTCTTCTTCCTGCCGTATTTCATGGGGCTGTCATTTTTTATCGCGGTATAATCAATAATCTTTCAATTTGGTTTTCATTGAGTATGGGGTTGTCTGCTGCGCTTGTTTTTCTTTGTGTAAGCGCCGGTGTGTTTTTTCTTTTGGCTTTGGTGCTGCTTGCCGTTCAGCACGGATAACTATTTTTAAAACTCTGTTTGTTTGAATAATGGATTTTAACGGATGAAGATTAATCAGGTTCCGTTTTTTGGAACTAAACCCCGGAGAATTACCCCGCTTGTTATGGTTGTCTTTGGTATTGGAGGGTTTTTTCTGGGAATCCCGGCAATGATCATAGGAGTTGTATTGGGTTATTTTGCCGGGTGTATTCTTGCCCAGCTTTGGAATGATAAAGCAGTCTGCAGATATTTTGAAAACCCCGGCCCTTCTTCTTTTTATGAAGGAGAACCGGGACTTGCCGCTTTTTGCGCCCTGGGGGTGTATCTTTTATCCAAAGCATCCCCCAAAGTACTCACCGAAGAAGCCGCTTCTGCCAGAGTCGCAGGCGGAGCAGCAACGGTTTTTCCGCAGGGGAAAAAAATCGGGCCAATGGCGGATTCGTTCTGCCGCCTGGCCTTTGACAGGCTTTCATTTCTAAACCCGGATTTATTGTCTGAAAGTCTGCTTGCCCGGTGTAAGGAAACCGGGAATATGGCTTTGCTGGGATCGGAACTGGCATCAATGGCAATCGGAAAAGAAGCGCAGCAGGAAGCGCTCTACATCAGGCAATTTCTGGATCCCGCTTACAAACCGGATGGTTCGTTAACGCCGGAAGATGATCCCTGGACGGTATTGGGAATTGCCAAAGGCGCTTCTTATGACGAAGTAAAAAGCACTTTCCGGAAATTGGCCCTGATGTTTCATCCGGATAATCAGACCGGCCTGGGAGAAGAAGAGCGGAAAAAACTTGGCGATACCTTTATTAAAATCCGCGATGCCTACAGAATCATTACCCGGGAGATAACAAATGGTTGAGCTTGTTCCAAAACTCCGTTAGTTTCGGAACAGCCTCGGTTAATCAAGCCGTTCTATTTTGGCGCCCAGAGACGAAAGCCTATTAACCAGATTTTCATAACCCCGTTCAATCTGGTACACATTGCGGATTACGCTTTTTCCTTCGGCGCTTAATGCGGCAATCACCATTGCCATGCCGGCCCGTACATCGGGGCTGGTAAGTTCCGAACCGGCAAGTCTTGCAGGGCCGGAGATCACAGCCCTGTGAGGATCGCACAAAACAATGCGGGCGCCCATGCCGATAAGCTTGTCAACAAAAAACATCCGGGATTCAAACATTTTTTCATGGACAAGTACGGTTCCTGTTACCTGAGTTGCAACGACAATAATGATACTGGTAAGATCCGGCGGAAAACCCGGCCAGGGCGCATCGTCTATTTTGGGAATCATGCCTCCCAGGTCTTGGTTCACTTTCATTGCTTGTTTTTTGGAAACGCAAAGAACATTGGATTCGTGTTCCCAGGTAATGCCAAGTTTGCCGAACGCCATTTTTGCAGGCCGCAGTTCGGCAGGTGTAGGGCCGGTAATTTCCAGATCAGCCCTTGTAGCTGCGGCAAGGCCGATCAAAGAACCGACTTCCATGTAATCCGCTCCGATTGTGTAATCGCAGCTCCTGAGTTTTTTTACGCCCGAAATAGTCAGAATATTGGAACCTATGCCTTGGATTTTTGCACCCATAGAAACAAGCATGCGGCACAGATCCTGTACGTGCGGTTCGCTTGCTGCATTGGTCAGAATTGTTGTCCCTTCGGCCAGGACAGCCGCCATTACGGCGTTTTCTGTGGCGGTTACAGACGCTTCGTCAAGAAAAATATCTGCCCCGGTAAGTTTTTTTGCGCTGAACGTAAACTCATCATTTAAGCTTACTTCTGCGCCAAGTTCGGTAAGGGCCAGAAAATGGGTATCAAGCCGGCGGCGGCCGATTACATCACCTCCGGGAGGCGGCAGGATCGCCTTGCCGGTTCTTGCCAGGAGCGGGCCTGCAAAAAGTATCGACGCACGGATTTTTTTTGCCGCTTCTGCCGGAACACGGGGATCTTTTATGTTTCCCAGGTTCAGGCAGTATACATTTTTTTCCTTTTGTTCTGCCGATCCTCCGAAAGAACGGTATACATCCAGCAT
>WRIX01000035.1:0-3516 GCA_009782495.1 Treponema sp. | reverse complement strand
CAGCCGTAAAATATTCTTTTCCGGTTTTATTGGGATATATTACCATTGGTATTGCCTTTGGCCTTTTTACCGTGGAACGCGGTTATCCCTGGTACGTGGCTCTGGCTACGGGGATTATCATGTTTGCCGGGGCAGGGCAATTTATTGCCGTAGGACTTTTTGCGGCCGGCGCTTCTCTTGCAGAAGCGGTGTTGATTGAATTTGTGGTAAACGCCCGGCACATGGCCTATGGACTTTCCATGATACGCCGTTTCCGCAATGCCGGCGTTTTCCGTCCTTACCTTATCTTTGCCCTGACAGACGAAACATTTGCCCTTCTTTCCTCCCTGCCTGAAATATCCGCTGCAGAAGATTCTTCCGAAGTGTATAATGCCGGTCTTGCAGAGAGGGGACGGTTTATGTTTCTTGTGTCTCTGCTGAATCAAATTTACTGGAATACGGGGATACTAATCGGCGCTTTTGCCGGTTCGATCATTCCCTGGAATTTTGAAGGAGTAAGTTTTGCCCTTACTGCCCTGTTTATTGTACTGATGATAGAACAGATACTACGGATAAAGCGGCCTGCTCCCTTTATCATTTCCGCTCTTGCCGCCGCTGCCGCTGTGTTCCTTTTGCCCGGTGTGCTTTCGTCCAGGTTTTCGCTGTTAAGCGCAATGATTGTAAGTCTGGGAGCCGTGCTGCTTTTTGAAACACGGCGAACTGTAAAGAGGGATATTCCATGTTAAGTACAAATACAGCCCTGTTCTATACCGTTGTTTTGGGTGCGGTTATTTTCTTATGCCGTTTTCTGCCTTTTGTTATTTTTGGAGAAAATATTAATAAAGAAAAAATCAACACGGAACAAAAACAAAACAAAATGAAAGCCTTTCTGGAATTTGTGGAGGCGACGGTTCCTGCCGTTGCCATGACGGTACTGGCTGTAAACGCACTTGCTGCCCAATCGAAGGAAGCATTAACGGTACAGCCGCCGGATTTGGCGGGAATTATTCCTTTGGGATCGGCGGCGCTGGTAACCGCTGTTCTGCATTTTTGGAAAAGAAATGCGCTTGTCAGTATTTTCGGCGGGACAGCGCTGTATATGTTTTTAATAACTATTATATGACGAGGAATGTATGATCAATATTCTTGTTGTTGATGACGACCCGCTGCTTAATAGAATTGTCTGCGCCGGTCTTTCCGAACATGATTATAAAACTACCGGCTGTTTATCGGCAAATGAAGCTTTTGATAAAATGATTGACATAAAATTCGATCTTATCGTTTCGGACATTATGATGCCGGAAATCGACGGCTTTAAGCTTGCCTCCCTGGTCAGGGAACAGGATAAAATTATACCTATTTTGTTTATGTCCGCCCGTGATGACATATCATCCAAACAAAAAGGATTCCGCATCGGCATAGACGATTATATGGTTAAGCCCGTAGACATGGAAGAGCTGGTACTCAGGGTTACGGCATTACTCCGCAGGGCCAATATAGCCAATGAAAAGAAATTAACCGCAGGCAGCCTTACCATGAATGCCGACGAAACAACTGCTTATCTGGACGGGCGGGAGATACCGCTTACTGTCAAGGAATTTCAGGTTCTGTATAAATTACTGTCGTACCCAAAGAAAACATTTACCCGCAATCAACTGATGGACGATCTCTGGGGTGTGGAAACCGGGACTACCCCCCGTTCGGTGGATGTGTATATCACCAAGCTGCGGGAAAAGTTTGCCGGATGCAGGGATTTTGAAATTGTTACCGTTCACGGCCTGGGGTACAAGGCGGTACTTAAATGAAAAAGTCCAAAGATCTCCGCATTAATGCCGGATATGTGTCTGTAAAGGATTTTTTGCTGCTGTTCTTTGCAATGGCGGCTTTTAATGGTTTTCACATGTGGATATATCAGGAATTTCTTGAAAGGGGGTTGATGGAAACCAATATCCAATTCGCCATAAATATGCTTATTGCGTATATAATGGTAACAGCGGCGCTTTTTCTGACCGGTATAGCCGTTATCCGCCATATTTTCTGGAACCGCCCGATGCGGACCATCAGTCAGGCGGCAAAACAAATCGCCTTGGGTGATTTTTCGGTCCGTATTCCCCCGTTACGCAGGGACGGGAAAAAAGATTTTATAGAGGTGATGTTTGATGATTTTAATACTATGGCGGAAGAACTTACGACCATTGAAACCCTGAAAAACGACTTTATCGCCAATGTTTCCCATGAGATAAAAACGCCCCTTTCAGTCATACAATCATACGCAACAGCTTTGCAAAAGGAAAGTTTACAGGCCGAAGAAAGAAAGGAATATTCTGAAATTATTATTGAAGCTACTCAAAGACTTACTGCAATGATAACCAATATTTTAAAGCTGAATAAGCTTGAAAATCAGGAAATCATGCCTAAAACAGAACCTTTTGATCTGAGTGAACAACTTCGCCGGTGTGCCGTAGCCTTTGAGGATCTATGGGAACAAAAAAACATAGAGTTTGAGGCGAACCTGGACGAAATAAACGTATGTTATGATAATAATATGCTGGAAATTGTATGGAATAATCTGCTTTCCAATGCCGTAAAGTTTACCGGTTCAGGAGGTAAAATAACGCTAAGCCTGAAATCTGCGGACGATTTAGCGGTAGTTTCGGTAACAGATACCGGTATTGGCATTGACAGGGATACCCAAACTCATATTTTTGATAAATTTTATCAGGGAGATACCTCCCATGCGCAGGAAGGGAACGGCCTCGGTCTTGCGTTGGTTAAAAAGACCGTGGATCTGCTGGGCGGAACCATTGCCGTCGACAGCAAAAGCGGGCATGGAACAACTTTTACGGTCTGTTTGAAGAATTAACCGGTTTTTTTTCGATTTAACAATTCCTTAACAACTCTTTAACAGCTCATAACATCACTTGCCCACATTAAAGGTATCTTTGTGAGATTCCATTTTTGGAGGGTTTTTATGTTACGGCGAACAATGTTATTAATTCTTTCTCTTCCGTTATTTCTGGCCCTTGGCTGCGGAAAAAAAGACAATGCGGCAAGCATGGAGCAGCTTCATGCGGCAAACGGACAGCCGGTTAGTGTACGGGAAATAAAACCTGAGGATTTTTCGGTATATCTGAAATATCCTGCTCTTATACAAGCCAGTTCGGAATCAACCGCTTTTGCCGGCATGGACGATGTGGTCAGATCGATTTCGGCAAGCGTTGGTGACACAATCAGGCAGGGCGATGTCATTGTGTCTTTTTCGGCGGACAACAGGGCATTGCAGCAGGCAACTCTGGCTTATTCAAATGCCCAGACCGCTTTTAACCGGGCAAGTGTTTTGTTCAGAAGCAACGATATTTCCCGGCAGGATTATGATGCCGTCAGAATGCAATATGAAATCAGCGCAACAAGCCTCAGGGCTGCCAACGATATGGTATATGTCAAAGCGCCCATATCCGGAACGATTACCCAAATTAATGTTCGTGCAACAGAGAATGTACGGGCAGGAACGCCGCTTTTTACCGTATCTAACAGCAG
>WRIX01000034.1 GCA_009782495.1 Treponema sp. | reverse complement strand
CGGACGATTCTTGACAAAGAGGCGATTTTAGCTATACTTAATAATTAATTGCGGCTGATCCGAAACTAACAGAGCTTTGGAAATGGCTGCTACACTTACCATAGAGGGAAAGGAGGTGAACTTTTTTGGCTCATATTGTCGTAGACGATAACGAGATGCTTGAAAAGGCCATTAAGCGTTTTAAACGGATGGTGGAAAAAGAAGGCATCATCCGGGAATTCAAAAAAAGAGAATACTACGAGAAACCATCTACTATTCTTAACCGGAAGAAAAAAGCAATTGCCCGCAAACTTATGAAAAAAAACCGAAAAGGCAAAGCTGAGTATTAATAACAAAATGGGCGGTAAGCAGACTTTTGCTGAAGCACGAGTAACTTTACCGCCCTGCAAATAAGGTTTTAGGGAATTTAAGAAAAAATACACTATCTCCTCATATAAAAGTGTTCCTGTTGGCCGGTACTGCACATCAAATTGACAATCATTTCTCCTTAGGGCTATTCTATTGTGGAAATATGAGTAAAGTACTTTTAAACTGCGAAGATCTTTCCTTTGGTTACGAAGGCCGCATGGTTCTGGATGGATTGAATTTTTCCGTAGAAGAGGGAGATAAACTCTGTGTAGTGGGAGAAAACGGTTCGGGAAAAACCACACTCCTTAAAGGACTTCTTTCCCTAATCTCCCCGCTGGGAGGGAAACTAATAAAAAATCCGGAACTTGTGCCTGGAGACATAGGTTATTTACCGCAGGAAAGCCCGCAGCAAAAGGATTTTCCCGCAGCTGTATTCGAGGTGGTTCTTTCCGGAAGACAAAACAAGAGAGGACTTGCTCCTTTTTATACAAAAGCCGATAAAGCCGCCGCTGCAGAAAGCCTTTCCATGCTGGAGCTCTCGGAACTTAAATCCTGCTGTTTTCGGGAACTTTCCGGCGGACAACGGCGGCGTGTACTGCTGGCCCGTTCCCTCTGTGCGGCAGGAAAGATTCTGCTGCTGGACGAGCCTGCCTCAGGGCTGGACCCAATAGTTCAGGCCAGCTTATATAATGTGCTGGAAAAAATTAATGCAGAACTGGGAATCACCGTTATCATGGTATCACACGATATTGAAGGGGTACTGCGCTTCAGCTCTGCAGCAACAAGCGGTAAAGACAATAATACAGGTAAGGGCAGCAACGCCGCCGGTAAGGTATTGCATCTTGCCGGCAAACAGCTTTTTTTCGGCAGCGCCGAAAGTTACCGTGATTCGGAACCTGGTAAAAATTTCCTCGGTGCGCACAGACATTGCGAACCATGAGTGCTGAATAAAAAAGGGAGAACGCAGCGTATGAATGGTATTACCGGCACAATAATCAGCATGTTTTCCTATAACTTTATTGTCCGTGCGCTGGTTGTGGGTTTCCTGGTTTCCCTTTGTGCCAGCCTTCTGGGAGTAAGCCTTGTTTTAAAGCGTTATTCGATGATAGGAGACGGACTTTCCCATGTTGGATTTGCAGCCCTGGCAATTGCTTCCGTACTTAACATGAGTCCCTTGACTGTTTCTGTACCTATTGTCGTTGTATCGGCATTTTTTCTATTACGTCTCAGCGAACATTCCAAAATCCGCGGAGATGCAGGCATCGCCCTGTTTTCCACCGGTGCGCTTGCTATTGGCGTAATGGTTATCTCCCTGACAACAGGAATGAACACCGATGTCTATAACTATCTTTTCGGCAGCATACTTGCTATGAGCAAAGCCGATCTTCGGCTAAGCATAGCCCTTTCTGTTTCGGTATTGCTGCTCTTTGTAGTTTTTTACAACAAGATCTTTGCTGTTACCTTTGATGAAACCTTTGCACGGGCAACGGGAGTTAAAGCAAGTCTTTACAACATGATAATCGCGTTACTTACAGCAGTAACAATCGTCCTGGGCATGAGGATAATGGGCGCCCTGCTTATTTCCAGTCTTATTATTTTTCCCGCTCTCTCTTCCATGCGGCTCTTTAAAAGTTTCCGCTCAGTAACCATTTCTTCGGCCCTAATCTCGGTATTTTGTTTCCTTACCGGTGTAATAATTTCTTATATTTTTGCAACCCCCACCGGAGCCAGTGTAGTTGTTATTAACATACTGATTTTTGCGGTTTTTTCATGTGTTGGTATTCTGCAGAATTAACAAGTAATCCCGACGGCCTAACCCTTGACAATTCCCGCCTTCTAATGGTATGTTAACGACCGGTCGGTAACATCGTGACTAATGATGATGTAATTAAAGCTGCTTTCAATGTATGGGGGCAGGAGTTTTATAAAACCACAAGCCTTGCAAAACTTGCAGAGTCATTGGGTGTCTCCAAACCTGCCCTTTACCGGCATTTTCCCGATAAACAATCCCTGCAAAAAGCTATGGAAGAGCGTTATTTTGATGATTATGTTACTGCCATGAAACCGGTCATAGAAGAAACGCAGAAAAAAGACAGTTGGCAGGAAAGACTCCTGACAATGGTAGAATTTTTTTCCGGTTATTATGCCCGGCATTTTGATTATTTTATTTATTCCATAATTGAGATGCATGATCAAAAACAGCCTCCTTTTTTTAATGAAGAAGCGATTATTAAACGAGGGGTTTCTTTTGAAAAACTAAAGCTGGACTTTTCTGAACAGCAGCCCTCAATACTGTTTCTGGCAGGTGTTTCCGCATTCTTTGGAACCGGAATGTTCCATAAACGGCGTTTTGGAATTAAGGATAATAAAATAAAGAAAGAATACCTGCATGAATACTGGTTTTCTAAAGCACCGTCCGAAGAAGAAGTCGGCAATTTTTCCCGATCAATAGCCGAATTGGTACGTCTGGGTCTTCTTTTCGAAGAGGCGGCTGTAAATACCCTGCCCTATGAAGAACTGGAAAAAACAGACGAAGAATTTCTTGTTGCGCCGGATCCGCTTCTTAAAGCCGTTGCGGAAGTGGTAGCAGAAGAAGGGCCCTGGAACGCTTCCATGGAAACAGTGGCAAAACGCTCCGGTCTTTCCAAAAGCGGACTTTATGCTCATTTTAAAAGTAAAGAAGATATGCTTTCCCGCCTTTTTATGACTGAGTTTGACAGGGTTGGCCAGTATACGGCCCGCAGGACCGCTTCCGGAAAAAACAGAGAGGAAAGGCTCTACCTTGCTATAGTTTCCATCACTGACTATTTGCGTACCAGGCCGGAAATACTTATTGCTTTAAACTGGGTTCGAATCCAGCAGCTTGAACTGGACATTTCGGCGCCTGCAGCTTTATACAATTTTTTCAGAGATCTAAAGGTTGCTGTCTCATTGGATGATATCTGGGAAAAGACTATCCATTGGATTCTTTTTCTATTAATAGCAGTCCTGAAATATTATTATGTAATTGATACAAATATCGAAAAAAAAGCGGAGAATGAATTTGATTACAACTGTTTACGGCGTCTGTTCAGGTTTATCAGTTTGGGGATAGAGGGGTTTGGGGAAAAAAGTCAGGTACCTATTATCTTTTTTCAGTAAAACAATTACCTCAAATCCATTTTAAACAAAATAAATATTTGACCTCTATACATTGAACCATAGTATGTTTTATTATATTTAAACCAGTATGAATGATGAATATATTAAACTTGACTTTAAAATACCTGTAGAGTCGCCTGACTATTTGGCTTGTTCAGATTTTATTATTAAACAAATTGAATTAATCATCAACGATTCAATTCTATTAGGCAAGAACAAAATAATAATTAATACCAACTTAAAACTTGGCCTTCCTATGGAGAATATAAACAAAATTGCCGGGCCATTTGTAGAAGCCTGGGCATTTGAAGTTTTCAATGATATTCTGGAAGATGAAAATAATAAATACCAACTTATAAATGTTGAAGCTGGCGAGCGTTTAAATATGGCAGATATTATTTTGCAATTTAAACGGAAGCGTAAAAAACAAAGTTCTATTACCGGTTATATTGATGTTAAGGCGACCAGCAACGATATTGAAGGCAGCGGTAAATCGCCCAATATTACTTCGTTTGCAAGAATTCGAACCGAATATATTAACGATCCCGATTATCTTTTCGTAATATTATCTATTAAACATAAAGTTTACAGTAAAAGAGATAATTCATCTAAAATGGTTTTCGGCATAATGGAAATAGTTGACTTCAATGCATATGATTTGAAATTTTTGGGAAAGAATGACATAAGTTATAATCCTGCCCTGGGAAGCGGACAATTGCAAGTAAGAAATATTCATTATGTAACAAAAGAAATCAGAACAACTTGGGAATTTTGTCAACTATTAGATGAAAAATGTATAGCTTCCCGTAAAGGTTATTCTGAATGGCTGCGATATGCAAAACATAATCATTGGATAAAAGATAAAGGATAAAAAATGAAAATAGAAATATTAGAAGGCGATGCATTATATTACTTAAAAAAAATTGACAATTGTTCTGTTGATTTAATTATTGCAGATCCGCCATATAATCTTGGCAAAGATTATGGTAATAACAACGACCAAAAAACATTCGATGAATACATTGATTTTTCCAGAAACTGGATAAAAGAAGTCTACAGAATTTTAAAAAGCACAGGGACGATATATATATTTATGGGTGTTCGATTTATTTCTTACCTGTATACAATTTTGGAAAAGGAATATAATTATTTTTTTAATAGCTGGATTACATGGCACTATACACAAGGCTTGGGAAAAACAAAGGGATTTTCGCCAAGACACGATGATATCCTTATGTTTACCAAAACTAAAGATTATAAATTTGATTTAGATAATATACGAGTTCCCCAAAAATATTATCGATCGGTAAATAATATGAGAGGAGCAAACCCTGGTGATGTCTGGGAATTTTCCCATATACATTACTGCAACGCAAATAGGCAAGAGCATCCAACACAAAAACCTGAAGGTCTAATTGAACGCATGGTTTCGGCTTCGAGCGAAGAAGGTGATTTAGTCGTTGACCCATTCTCTGGAAGTGGAACAACTCTGCGTGTTTGCCAACAATTAGATAGAAATTGTACAGGAATTGAAATGAATCCTCAATATATACAATTAACAAAAGAACGCTTAGCACAGCCATTTACTGGATTTGATAGTATAGATAAAAGAATGGAAAGGGTTCCAAATGATCTAAGCAATACTCAAATCCGCAATGAATATTTCAAAAATCACAAAAAGTGGTTTTTAAAATACCATTCTAATGCTATTCAATCCTTTGAGAAAGAAATTAATGAAAAATATGGCAACAATGATAAAGGACTGGAATTATTTAATGATTTTAATTAATAACTGTAAAATATGGTAACTTTTTCATGTTTTTTTTGAAAAAACTGCACAAAAATCACAATTAAAATCTTCCACCTTGACAATAATGTAAAATAACCGTATGTTAACGACCGGTCGGTAACATACAGCCGATCATTACATTTTTTTGGGTTTTTGTTTAGAATTTTGCAAGAACCGGAGTTTAACTATGAAAAAATTATTTGCAGTATACCTGCTTTTTTTATCAATTTTTTGCTTTGCACAGCAAGGTTCAGGAAATCAGCCCTCGGCTGCTTCGCAGCTAACAGCTGATAGTTTGCCGAAATCTCCTATCATCCCAATAACCCCGGACAAAGCAGTAGAAATGGCTATAGAAAACAACCTGAGCCTCCAGCAAACTATATTGACCAACGAAGCGAAGCGCCGCGCCGGCCAAACACCCTGGAATGTGTTTATTCCTACCATAGAATTAAGCGGTACCCTGGGGCGGCTTAACAAAGCGCCAGAAGAAGTGGTACTAGACTTTAGACCTATAGTTCCTGAGCCAATTATTATGGGAGGCGGTTCCCAATGGCGGCTTAGCGGCTCACTTTCGCTTTCCTTAACCCTTAATATCGGGACTTTTGTTGGGATGAAGCAAACAATAGAAGAGTATCAAGCGGGAAAAATCACCATAGAAAGGGCCAAGCTCCAGTTGGAACGTGATGTCCGAAAGGCGTATTATCAACTGCTTCTAATAAAGGAACAGGTCACATTGCTCCAGGGGAGTTATGAAAATGCGAACAGGCAGGTTGCAATGGCCCAGGCAAATTACCGGGGCGGGCTGATACCCGAAGTAAACCTGCTCCAGGTACAGGTAGCACGGGAAAATCTGAAGCCTCAAATTGACGAGGCGGAAAACGGGTACCGCATGGCAATGGCGTCTTTTGCCATGTTTCTCGGTCTGCCCTACGATGCGGAATTTGAACTTGCTCCGATACCGGACAATGCCGAATTCATTGTTCTTGAAGCGCAGGATCTTATTTCCCGGGCGGCATCAAACAAACCGGAAGTAGAAGAGCTAAGGCGGAATCTTGCGGCTCTTAAGGCGCAAAGAACGACAGTATTTTTTAACCTTTATACTCCCAGCCTGATCTTTGGCTTTAACATGGATCCAACTTTCGGGAAGGATCCGATGAAAGACAGTTGGTTTAATGGCGATTACTGGAATCAACAGACAGGAATGTTTAGAATCACTCTGGCCTGGAGGCTTAACGCATTCATTCCCTTTACCAGGGAATACCAGCAATACCAGGCCATGAACGACGCTGTTAAGGCGATGGAACTGGGCATGAGCCAGGTAGTACAGGGAACCGAGATGGAAGTATACAACATCATAATGCAGCTGGAGAAAACAAGAACCACTGCGGAAGCGCAGCGCATGACGGTGAATTTGGCCGCAAGAACTTTACAGCTTTCAGAAACCGCCTACCGGAACGGTCTTAAAACATACCTGGAAGTGCAAAATGACGAACTGGCTCTGCGTCAGGCGCGGCTTGGTACGCTTCAGCAGAACTATACCTATTTAATGAGTTTACTTGATCTTGAATACGCAATCGGCGTTCCCTTCGGAACCCTGAGTGGGAGGAAATAATATGAAACATAACAATCGATCAAACATGATTTTGCAAAGCATTTTGTACGCTTTAGCCGTACTGCTAATAGCTTTTCTCTTTACCGGCTGCGGAAAAAAAGAAAACCCGGGGGGGCCCGGAAGCGATATACCGGTATTCGCCGTCAATACATCAACAGCTACTCAGGGCCAGATCTGGGATTATATAGCCCTTTCGGGAGACATCATTGCAGGTTCAACCGTGGATGTTTTTTCAGATGTCGCAGGCAGGGTAACCCGCGTTTATGTCGAAATGGGCAGTCGTGTAGACCGCGGTTCACCCATTGCTGCGGTGGATCCCAGTAAACCGGGAATGAACTTTATTCCCGGCGTGGCAAACGCACCCATAGCCGGAATTGTGGTTGCCTTGCCTGCCCAGGTAGGTGCCACGGTAAGCCAGGCTGTACCGCTTGCCCGTATTTCCGGCACTAATGCCCTGGAAATAAAGGTTCATGTAGCAGAACGTTTTATCTCCAAAATAGCAATGAATCAGTCCTGCGAAATTACCCTGGACGCATGGCCGGGCGAAGTATTCAGGGGAACGGTTACAGAAATAAGTCCTGTCGTGGATCCCGCTTCGAGAACCATGGAAGTAAAAGTGAATGTAACAAATCAGGGAGACAAACTTAAAGAAGGAATGTTTGCCAAGGTTAAACTTATTACCGAACAAAAAGAAAGCATTGTTAAGATTCCCGCTTCCGCCCTGATACAGCGTTTCGGCGAAAACTATGTGTTCGTAGTGATGGAAGAAGCGGCGTCCGAAACGCCAGGTACTGAACAAACAACAGAAAAAAAGGGATTTTTTGCTTCGATTTTCGGGAAGAAGAACAAGGATGATACCGGCGATATCCCTATTGTACCGGCCAAACACTATATTGCAGTAAAACGCATCGTAACACCGGGCATTTTAATTGACGGTGTACTGGAAATAACAACCGGCCTAAAACCCGACGAAGAATTCATTGTCAAAGGTCAAACCCTCCTGAACGACGGCGCCCGTGTTAATGTGATCGAAAGGGTATCACCCCTGAGTTCGGAACGTTAGGAGGCCGGTATGAGCGTTGCAAAAGCGGTCGTTAACAGACCTACTACGGTTTTTATTATATTTTTACTGCTTATCGGTCTGGGTTTTTTTGCGCTGATCAACTTGCATATTGACCTCTATCCGGAAATCAATCCGCCGTACCTGGTAGTTGTAACCCAGTATCCCGGCGCCAGTCCCGAAGAAGTGGAACGTACCATAGTACGTCCTATGGAAGCGGCCTTATCCACTGTTTCAAGTCTGGAAAAGGTAACTTCCACATCTGCAAAAGGATCGGGAATGGTGATTTTGCAGTTTACCTATGGTACCGACCTTGCCGATGCATCCAACTCAGTCCGCGATGCACTGGAACGAATCAGAGGTTACCGTCCAACCGGGGCTGATTCTCCGATGATCTTTAAGTTTGATCCGTCAATGATACCGATTATGGGTCTGATGGTGCGAGGTAACCGTTCACAGGAAGAACTCCGCGAAATCGCAGAAGATACGATTATACCCCGAATAGAACAAACTCCCGGCGTAGCCACTGCAAGCCTTATGGGAGGCAGGGAAAAAATCGTCAAAGTAGAAATACCTCAAAGCCGTTTGGAAGCCTACGGTCTTACGGTAACGCAGATTCAGCAAATGCTGGCAGCGAACAACACACAGATCGCTGCAGGAACAATCACCGAAGAAAACATGTCCTACATTCTTACCACAATGGGAGAATATAAATCACTGGATGAAATTCTCAGTACCGTAGTTTCGTATCAGGGCGGAGGGCTTGTAGGCGGAAAGCCCATGCCGCGCAGCGTTTACCTTAGAGACCTGGCCAATGTTGCCGAAGGATACCGGGATCAAACCAGCATTGTATTGGTAGACAGTACCCCCTCGGTAATGATGATGGTTCAGAAACAAAGCGGGAAAAATTCCGTCCAGACTGCCCGTGATCTCAGGCAGCGTTTGCTGCGGATACAGCACGAAATACCCCGTGATCTGCAAATAGACGAACTGTTTAACACAACCGATATAATCGAAAATTCGATCAACCAGGTTACCTCTTCGGCAATGAGCGGTGCAATTCTGGCTGTCTTAATTCTCTTTCTCTTCCTCCGTGCTATTAAACCCACGGTGATCATAGGCGTAGCAATTCCCGTTTCGATTATCATAACAATCATGACGATGTATTTTGCCGGTCTGACTCTGAACCTGATGACCCTGGCGGGTCTGGTACTGGGTATAGGAATGCTGGTGGATAACTCTGTCGTTATTCTGGAAAATATTTACCATTACCGGGAAAAGGGCGCAAAGCTAAAACCCGCGGCAATACTGGGAACTTCGGAAATGTTAACCGCTATTGTAGCTTCAACCATAACCACAATCTGCGTTTTTGCTCCGCTGGTTATGTTTAAAAGCCTTCTGGAAATGGGCGGCGAAATGTTTTCCGGTCTTGCATTCACCGTGGTTATTTCGCTTTCTGTTTCCCTTGTTGTAGCCATGTTCCTGGTACCGATTCTTTCCAGCCATTACCTGCCGCTGGTTACCCGAAAGCAGCAGCCCCTGACCGGTCCTCTTGTCGGGATTGACAATAAAATTGCCGGCTTTCTTTCCTGGCTGGACGAAAAATACCGCCGGGCAGTCCGCAGGGTACTCAAACATAAAGGTTTGGTAATCCTGACGCTTTCTGTTTTATTTATTGTGAGCATGGTCGTAGCGCTTAAGGTTGTTGGTTATGAATTTATGCCCCAGCAGGATGAGGACAATGTATCAATCACCGCAACACTTCCTATGGGTACAGCTCTTGCCCAAACCGAGGCAACCTTACAGCAGCTTCAGGGTATTGTGGAACGGGAAATCGACAAATCAATATATAAAGAACTGGTTCTTAATGCCGGCGGCGGCGGCGGTTTTGCCAGAACCGGTGGAACGCACAGCGGTTCGCTGCGGATAAACCTGGTTGATTATAAAGACCGGACTATGACCGCAGATGAAATAAAAAACAAACTCCGCGGCTATTTTAACGAATTCCCCGGAGTATCTTTTTCTTTTGGCAGCGGATTTGGCGGCGGTTCGATGGGCGGAGGAAGCCCGGTAAGTATTGTTATCCGTACAGAAGACCTTATTAAAGGCAAGGCAATAGCAGACCGTATAGCTGCATTAATCAGCGAAAAGGTTCCCGAAGCAACAGAACCCACGGTTGATCTGCGCGATGGGCTTCCGCAAATCGAGATAGAAATAAACCGGGAAAAACTCTATGCTCTGGGACTGAATACCTACACGGTTGGCAACGAGATTAAGGCTGCCGTAGACGGTATAACAGCTACCCGGTACAAGTCCGGTTCGAACGATTATGATGTGGTGCTGATTCTGGCAGAAGCGGATCGAAGCACCCGTCCGGCGCTGGATCATATCTTTATAAACAGTCAAATTGCCGGCAGAGTTCCCCTTTCCAGTTTTGCTACTTATAAGGAAGGAACCGGTCCTCTGACAATCAGCAGAGAAAACCAGAGCAGGGTAGTTCGTGTTACCGCCGGCAGGGCAACAAAAGTCAAACAAAGCGATCTGTCCGAAAAGGTGCGTAATCTTGTTACTTCGGAGATTCCCGCCGAAGATGATGTAATAATCAGCTTTGAAGGTGATACGGCAGAACTGGAAAAAATGATGCGGACTTTTGTTTTAATCCTCACCGTTGCCGCATTCCTTGTATTCGGGGTTATGGCAAGTCTTTTTGAGTCCTTCAGGGATCCATTTATTATCATTTTTACCGTACCGCTTTCCATGATTGGTATTGTAATGATCTATCTGATTACCGGTACGATCTTTAACATACTTACCGCAGTCGGATTATTGGTATTGTTGGGAGTTATTGTAAACAACGGTATTATACTCGTTGACTATACCAACCTGCTCCGCAAGCGCGGTTACGATTTGATAGACGCCTGTGTAGAAGCTGCAGGGAGCCGCCTTAGGCCCATACTTATGACTACTTTAACCACCATTCTGGGCTTGGTACCAATGGCCTTTTTCCCCGGCGAAGGATCGGAGCTGGTAGCGCCCATTGGAAAAACCGTCCTGGGCGGTCTTTCCTTTGGTACCTTAATGACATTGTTTCTTATGCCAACTATTTATGCCATTATGAACAGAAAGGACGATGAACGAAAAGCCAGAGCGGAAGCCAGACGCGAAGAAATAGCTTCAGGACACAGGAAAAAAAGGAAAACCGCAGCAAACAGAAAGGCGGTAAAACCCGGCGAAAATGCTCAGGAGCAGGAGGAAAACAATGCTGAGGATTGAAATAATCGCCAATCATTCGGTAGAAGAAAATATTCTGGATGCTCTTAAAGAGCATGGTGTGGGCAAATACTATACTCTTTACCCCAATGTTATGGGATCCGGCACCTGCGGTCCCCGTATGGGAGATGCTGTCTGGCCGGAACTGAATTTTGCAATGGTAGTCTGGTGCGAAAAGGAAGAAGCGGAAGGCATAGTAACCGCAGTTAAGGAAGTCAAGGAAAGTTTCCCCGACGAAGGCATTAAGGTTTTTGGAATATAGTCATAAAATCCCAAGTTGCATGATCATCCGCAATGGTTTATAGTTATGCGGAGGAGTAAAAACTATGGCCTACGATTTTACTATAGAAACACTGGGAACCTGTACTATCAATTCCCCCATTTCCCTGTCCAAAGTCCGCGGGGATTTTATTGCCAACTATGTAGATGACGATGAATATGTCCGTCTTGAAACAGTAGCCAAGCCGGGTAAACAGGAAGCAATAGACCGGAAACAGATACTCGAAGCCGCAGGGCCGCGGGAAATGATCTACTTTAGTCCCCAGCATGTCCATGCAGGAATTGTAAGCTGCGGCGGCCTCTGTCCGGGTATTAACGATGTTATCCGGGCTATTGTACGCTGCCTTTGGTACCGCTACGGGGTACGGCGCATTACCGGCATTCGCTATGGTTACAAGGGCTTCCTCCCCGAATACCGTTTCGGCACCAAGGAACTTAATCCCGACATAGTAGATGATATTCACAAGCTGGGGGGAACATTTTTGGGCAGTGCCCGCGGCGGCGGCAGGGAAGTAACGCAAATTGTTGATACTATGGAACGGCTGAACCTTAATATGCTTTTTACCATAGGCGGAGACGGAACTCAGAGAGGCGCCCTGGACATTGCGGAAGAAATAGGCAAACGGAAACTAAAAATAGCCAATATCGGTATTCCAAAAACAGTGGACAACGATTTTTCTTTTGTTCAAAGATCCTTTGGTTTTGAAACCGCTGTTGAAAAGGCGGTTGAAGTTGTTACCGCAGCCCACATGGAAGCACATTCCCAAATAAATGGCATAGGGCTGGTTAAAGTAATGGGCCGGGATTCGGGCTTTATCGCTGCCCATACTGCGCTGGCAAGCCACGAAGTAAACTTTGTACTTATTCCGGAAATCCCTTTTGAATTCGACGGCCCCAACGGTTTTCTCCATCATCTGGAAGCACGGCTTAAGCGTTCCAAACATGCGGTAATTGTTGTTGCAGAGGGAGCCATGCAGGATCAGTTGATTAAGGAAGTAAAAACCGATGCCGGAGGCAATGTAAAAATGGTCGACGTAGGAACGTATGTCAAAGACAGGATCGCTGAATACTTTGACGACAAGGGAATTGAAACCAATTTAAAATACATCGATCCCAGTTATATGATCCGATCGGCACAGGCCAATCCAAGTGATTCAATATACTGCGAGCGGCTGGGAAATGCTGCGGCACATGCAGCAATAGCGGGAAAAAACAAATGCGTCATTGGCCTGGTAAACAATGAATTTGTCCACCTGCCCATAAAAGCAGTGGTTTCCCAGCGTAGCCATGTGGATCCCGAAGGCAGTCTCTGGCGTGATACACTGGATGCTACCCATCAGCCGATCCTGATGGTGAACAACCCAATGGCAACCTTCTTTAAAGAAACCGATAAAGAAATGCTGTAAAGTGAACGGAAAAGCTTAATTCTGACTTTCTTTCTTAAACCCTTCTGAAAAACGTTCAAGCAGGGTATCTATTTGCTTCTTTGAGGTAATGCCAAAGTTATCCAAAACCTGAGAATCAAATTGATCCAGACTGACATTGCCGTTTTCATATTCACAGAGCATATTAGCCAGATATACCGTAAAAACCAGATCCCGTTCTTCCGGAGAAGCGGACAAGGGATCGTGGTGGAACTGGATGGCATGAACCAGTTGTTCGGGGAAATTCCATTTTTCCGCAACCATTCCGCCAATTTCCGCATGATTCATTCCGGTCGAAAGATCCTCAAAAGTTGAAGCGGGCATTCCCTTGTCGGTACAGAAAGATTTAATTTTTTCCAAAAGCTCAGGGTGAACACTGGCAAATATAATTTTGCCCATGTCGTGAAGTATGCCTCCCACATAGACATCATCCAGCAGGTTGTGATCCTTCTTAAAGTTTTTGGCCAGATTGTAAGCATAAAATGCCGCTTTGTAACAGTGATCCCAAAGAGCCTTTTTCTCGCCGGTATCGCCGCCCAGTATCTTCTGAGTTCCGTAAGAAAACAGCAGATTTTTAATACCCCGCATACCAACCAGTTTTACGGCTTCGGAAATATTGTCCACCTTCTTGGCCAGCATATATTGAGCGGAATTGACTATTTTTAGAAGGTCGGCAGTTAATGCCGGGTCCATGGAAATCTGCCGTGCAATATCGGCCATTTCCGACTTGGGATCGCCAATCATCTTCTGAACCATCACTATATTATCCGGAAACTGAGGAAGGGAGTTCACATTGTCTACAATGGTTTTGGACAGGTCCGAAAGATTTTCCAGCCTGGTCTTATCCAAAGGAATAATAATCCGTGCAATGGTTTCTGTTTCGGTTCCCATAATATCAAAACAATCTTCGTCCAACCCCATCTTCTTGAGCATAAGTACGAGTATAACCAGTCCCAGACCGGCCCCTTCCGAATCATCAAGAACCTGAGAAAGGGCATCTTCCAGGTTGTCGTACTGCCTGGAACGGGCCAATTTGTCATGAATACGAACCAGTTCGGTTTTGGTAATGGCAATATTATTCCGGATTTCGATGTAGATGATGTTTTTCCTGACCTGGAAAATCAACTTAATATAAAGCCCTTTGTCCTTCTGGAGTTGAAGGTAATGGCCAATGTTGGTAAGAGTATCTTCCTTAAAAGTGGTCATGCCCAGTTTGTAATCATCCTGGCTGGTAAGGTCAAGACCGCGTTCGGTAAAATACACCCGCTTGGTATTGGCTTTTTTTGCATTAACGGCCAGTTCCTGAACGCAATAAACCACATAGTCTTTAAGTTTTTCCTGGTCTACCTGTTTCAAAAAAATAGTTAATACCTGTTCCACATAAACTTCTATTTCGTGGGGCAGTGTATAAGTGGTTATTGTCAAGGGTATACCTGACTGAACCGCTTTTTTTATCTTTTCTTCATCAACAACCAGTTCCTGAGCCGGCATTAACTTTTCCTTATTAAAACAACTTTTTCTTCTATAGCTATATATAACACAATCGGCGTCTTCACGCAAGACTATTAGGCCATTATACTGTAATTAATGGAATTGATGATACTAGAATACCTTGCGGCTTTTTTCCTGTTTTTGTCAATTGTAAGGCCATTAATCCGGGGATTATGGAAATTAAACGGATTAACCGTCTGCCCCCTCCTTGCCCTTGGTATATTAGTTGGAATTTTTCCTGCCTACGGTTTCAGGCCGGAATGTATACCCCTGCTCTTGTTTGCTGTTTTCCTTGTAATCGCCAATATGCCGGACTTCTTAGCCTTGTTTTTCGGCCTCCATAGCGATGCTTATCGTGACAAAGGGCTGCTTTTTACACTTGGCTCCGCTGCTGCCTTTGCTTTTACCCTGTGGATAGTCGTCCATTTTGCTCCTCCCCTGGATACCGACCTTAGTACCAGCGGGGTAAAAACCACATTCATGCAGGGAGGAAAGCTCCATGTACGAATTTACGGCCCTGCCGAGCCGGAACACTCCGCCGGACAGACCGAATACTCCGGCTTAAGGCCTTTGCTTGTTCTGTTACCTCCAGTAGCCGGTTCTTTTACCGTAACCGATGAAGTGTGCATGGCACTGCGGGACCGGGGTTTTACCGTACTTACCTGTTCAAGGTTGAATTTTGATTCACCGTCTTTCGATCGCAGCGGAATGCCGGTACGGCTGAGTTTTTCCGGCCTTCGCCGGCTTGGCAATGCATTAAGCCGGGGGTTACGCAATGTAAAAGCCAATGCCGGAGGCCGTAAACTGGAAAACAGCAGAAGGCTGGATACCCTGTATCTGCTTCGGGAATTGCCTGAAAATAAAACCCTGCTCAGCCTTCTGGGGGATACCGATCAAAACATGATTATTTTGGCCGGTTACGGCGCAGGAGGAGCTGCCCTTACAGTACTTGCAGGCCGGGATGATTTTTCCGCCACTTTCCCCCAGGTACGGGGAATCGTTGCAATTGAAGCTCCCCTGCTTTCGTCACTGGAAGGCGATCCGTTGCCGGATCCGCTGCCTATCCCGACGGATCCCATCAGCAGGTTATTCCCCCAGGTATACGAATATTACGAAAGCATAAAACCGCGAAAAATAACCCATATCTCGGAAATTCCCAAACCAGGCTTACCTATGCTTTTTTTGCTTTCCGACCGTGCTATTGGTGAAAAATCGGGCCGTTACGAAACAGTACTCCGGGCTTTCGGCTCCTCCAGAAATGCCGCCCTTCTTGTTGCTGTTCCCGGCGCCGGCCCGTTTGATTATTCTGCCAGTCCCAAATATTATCCCATTTTTAGTTCTTTGTACCGCGGAGCTGCACAGACAGAAACACACCGTAACTGGCCGGAACTGACAGCTTCTCTTATCACCAATTTTGCCGTCCTGGTTTTGGAAAACTCACATACAGTAACTGCGGAAAGTGAGGATCCGGACGAAATTTCAGATACAACGGAACCGCAAAAAGTCCCTCTTACAAAAACTGTCCTTGATAAGAACATTTACTTTGAACGCGGAGGGGTCTGGCAAATTCCCGGTGTGCAGACTATACTCCAGCCATGAGGATTACCGATACAGATAACGCCAATGTAAAAAACACTGCGGCCCTGGATACCTATTTTCGATCGATACTCGATATAGAAGGTTTTGCGGGAACTGATTCGGGCATGAACGGTCTCCAGGTTGATAATGACGGCAGTGAAATAAAAAAAATAATTTTTGCCGTGGATGCGTGCCTGGAAAGTTTTAAGCGTTGTGCGGCAGCCGGCGGTAATCTGATATTTGTTCATCATGGTATTTTTTGGGGTTCTCCCCTGTCCATTAAAGGCCCTCACCGCGAGCGTATACAATTCTTACTGGATAACAACATTGCCCTCTATGCAGTTCATTTGCCGCTGGATCAGCATCCGCAATTGGGGAACAATGCAGCTCTTGCCGAGCTCTTGGGTATAGAAAACCCCGAACCCTTTGGCCTCTATCACGGCAAAAAAATCGGTTATATGGGAAAACTAAAAAAGCCATTAACCACGGATGAAGCGGTAAAAGCCATTAACTTTATGGAAAACCTCCCTTTGGGTGTCCTTCCGTTCGGAAAAAAAATCAACGAAAACTGTGCGGTAATTTCGGGCGGCGCTTCGTTCGAAGCGCTTCAAGCCCTGGAAGAAAAGATCGACCTTTATGTTACCGGAGAAATCGCTCACAGCGTCTACCATCCGGCCCTGGAAGGACGGATGAACCTGATTGCAGGAGGCCACTACGCTACCGAAGTCTGGGGAGTCCGTAAATTAATGACAGAATGTGCAGCCGCGCTGAACATAGATACCGAATTTATTAATATTCCGACAGGATTATAAAAGGAAAAATATGATCAAAAAATTACTGCCTGTATCGCTGACAGCTTTTGCAATTATCACCGATCAGCTTTCCAAAGCATTCATTGTAAAAAACTGGCCCGAAAACACCTTTATTTCCGATGTATTAAACAACGAGCTTATATGGATTTACCATGTACGGAACACCGCCATTGCATTCAGTCTGGGACATAATCTGCCGGACTGGTTAAAACCGATTCTGTTCATACTGCTTCCCGCGGCTATACTGGTTTTGCTGATAGCGTACTACTTTAAATCGGATGAATTTACCTCAATACAGCGCTGGGCGCTTGCGGGAATTTTGGGCGGAGGACTTGGGAATCTGATAGATCGTATTTTCCGTCCGGACGGAGTGGTGGATTTTATCAGCGTAAAATTCTACGGTTTCCTTGGGTTTGAACGCTGGCCCACATTTAATCTGGCCGATTCTTTTGTTGTGATATTCGGGATTCTGCTTCTTATTACTGTTTTTATGCCCGCAAAAGAAACCAAAACCGCCAAAGAGAATAAGCAATGATAAAAAAACGGCAAATAGTGCTGTTTGTGCTCGGCGCTACGGTTTTTAATGTACTCGTAACGCTTATCTGTATTACGATCCTGATGCTGCTCTATTCAATTTTACTGGTTCCCAATATTCCCGAGAATGTGAGTTTTATCGGATTTCCCCTGATTTTTTTGGCATCGTTTGTTCTTTCGTTTCTGATATATCAAAAAGCGCTTAAACTGTATTTAAAAAAGCATCCTGCCAATAACCGTGAGATCAATAACCGTCAGACATAGCACGGTTCAAATCGCGCTGGTAAAGGTCCTGATAAGTATAGCTGCGGCCGCGTAATTTTTCTTTAATGGTCTGGGAAAAGGGAATATGCCGCCAGAAAATACCCCGCACTTCTTTATCCAGTTTTTGAGTGGCTTCACTTTCTTTGGTCATCCAGGTTATATAATCGTCAATAAAGGTATCTTTAAGATCTCCCTTCAGTTTCATCTTCTGGAACCACTGGTAATAGTTCCCTGTCAGTCCTTCTTCCATCCAGTAATAAGAAGCTTTTTCTTTTGCAACCTGCCAACGCAGATCACCTACGGCGGAAAGAATCGCTATAAAAAGGTTTTTGGGATACATCGGCAGGGCAAGACGCGCCCGGCTTGTAGCCCGGTTAAAACGATCAAACGGCTCCCAGCAAACTCCGTAATCCCCGTAACTGGGAACAAGAACTACATAGGGAACAATCCGGTTCAGCCTGTTCTTATAGGAACGGCAGAATGCTTCCGGGTCTATACTTTCGATTTTTGCAAGTATACTGATTACATTTTCGCGGTAAGCCAGGTCGTTGGGAGCACAGCGGAAATATTCACTGGTTAATATCGGAAAATGATTTCCCTGGCGGCCAATGGTCATCTTGGCCATTTGCCGCACCGTATTAAATTCCGTATCAACCGCTCCCATGTCTACTTCAGCCCCGCCGCCCTCGTCGGCAATTTTCCCTTCCAGCGTTTTGACATCCGCTTCCGCCTGGTAAAAATCCTTAAGGTACAGATCCAAATCATGATCGTTTTTCATAAGGTTTTTAAGCAGTTCATGAACTTCGCTGAATATCTTTTTTTGCGTATCCGTATAGCAGGAGTTTACATCGGGCAGACCATCAAGGGGATAGTGATCGGTCAGGTCTTTAATACGATCCCTGAGGACACGTTCCAGATTGATCCGTTCTTCATCCTTGGCCTTTAAAAGACTGCGTGCGCCGTCTTTTTTACCGTTAGCTTTATCAAGAAGAGCCTGCAGTTTGGCTGAAACGTTTGATTTGGAAACCTTGGCTTCGTCCGTCTGGGAATTCCGGATTACCCCTGTTCCAACTGCCTTAAACCATTCATCCAGATAATAAACCGGCTGATTCAATTCGTTATTGACTACCGTTTTGGCAAAAAGTTCCCGGTGTTCGGTATTAAGAAAAGTCGGGTGAAGCATAAAAAAACGCAGAAGGTATTTTTTATAATCCGGAAGTTTTCCGGGAGCCTTGCGTGCTACATTGGCCAAAAAATCCCAAAAAGCCGTGGTTACCTGCTGGCGGTATACACCCTTATCCTTGGGATCCTTCGTACCAACATATTTCTGTAAAATATTATGAACCCGCTGGGCTATATCCCCTTCCCCCGAAAGAGCCGCTTTATAATAGTTAGGATCTGCAAAAGCCGGATTAGGTTTATCTTCAAAACGTTTGGTTACTTCGGGGAAACCGCCTGCATTCAGATCAAGCTCAGCTTCTTCGGCTTTATCATCGTCCGCTTCGTTTTTTTCGTTAAAAAGGGCGGAATAATCCGGCACAGGGCCGGAACTTGCTGCTGCTGCGGGAGCATCTGCTCCAAGAAGGGCCGCAATCTCCGGGTCCATCTCCCCTTGAAACATATTTGCCATATTGTCAAATTATAAATAAAACAGCCGGGTTTTGTCTATATTATTTTTTCTGCCATTTAAGGTACAATAAACTGTGAACCCAATCAAAAAAGGCATACTCCTTGAAGTTTTTTCCTACACATTTTGGGGTGTTATGCCGGTGTACTGGCATCTTCTGAACTTTGCAAGCCCTTTGCGTATTTTGGGTTTCAGAATAACCTTTGCCCTGATCTTTACGGCCCTGACCTTGTCTGTCAGGGGAAACAAAACATGGCTGAATCTGCTTACCGACAGGAAAAAACGGCCTATTACCGTTCTTTGCGGAGTAATTATTTCCGTGAACTGGGGGCTGTATATCTGGGCGGTGAATACCGGACACACCATAGATGCATCTTTGGGGTATTATATAAATCCGCTGGTATCGGTGCTGCTTGCTCTGATCATACTCAGGGAAAAACTAAGCGTTTTACAATGGATTGCCTTTGGTTTTGCAGCCCTGGGCGTTTTTTTGGTAACGCTTTTTTCCGGGGTGTTTCCCTGGGTTGCCCTGCTGCTGGCAATAACCTTTGGGTTTTACGGACTTTTTAAAAAAAAGAACAAGGCCGGCGCCATGGAAGCGCTTGGGGCGGAAACTCTGGCTGTTTTGCCGCTTGGACTTGCCCTTATTGTTTTTCCGCCGCAGGGATTTTTTCAGCTCAATTCTCCCCTTGAGTGGCTGCTGCTTGTTTCCTGCGGTTTTGTAACGGCGCTTCCCCTGTATACCTTTGCAAAGGGGGCAAAACTTTTACCTCTGTCGGCAATTGGTTTTTTGCAGTTTATAAACCCTACAATACTTTTCTTTTTTGGAATTTTTGTATTCGGCGAAGAATTTATGCCCGAAAAACTGTGGGCATTTGCCTGTATCTGGATAGCGGTTGTCTTGTACTGTGTTTCGCTGGTAAGGAATAACAGGAGCAAATTTAATGATACTGAACATACGTCTGCTGAAAATTTGTCTGCCAAACAGGTATTAAGTAAATGAAACCCCCTGTTGTAAATGAAACCCGTTTTATTCCATCGTTCTTTTTTTCATCTGTAGCCTATGCGGTTATCACGCCATTCCTTGCACTTATGGTTCGTGATCTGGGGTACAACACGATCATGGTGGGAATACTGCTTGGTATCTTTGAAGGGGCAGGTATAGCAGGGCCGCTTGTGTTCGGTTACTGGGCGGACAGATCAAGAAAATACCGAATGCTCCTTATTCTTTCCTGTGTGATTCTGACTCTTGCTGCGTATCCATTGGTATTGCTGATTCACCCCGCAGCAAGCGCCCTCTTGATTGCATTATTGGCATTTGGCCTTAAAGCCAATGCGTCACTTTTGGATGCGGCAACAACAATTCAAATCGGCGCTGCCGGCAATTACGGCAGAATCCGGGTGTGGGGCTCGATCGGTTTTGTCTTTGCTACACTGTGCCTTCAATGGACGCCGGTTTTTAAGCCTGTTATCGCTGTGAATATTGCCTTTTGGATAACATTGGTTTCCGTAGTTTCAATTATACCGGTTTTTATTTTACCGCTTTCCGGAACAGAGCTTTTACAAAAGAGAAAGCCCGGTAAAGATAATGTTTCCGCAGCCGCCGGTAAAGGAAAAATAGTAACGCTTTACTTTGTCGTTGGTTTTATGCTGATCTTTGTCAGCCGTTTTTCCATGTCGGCATTTTATACATACTTTCCCCTGTACCTGACAGAAGAAGTGCAATGGAACGCTGTTGGATTGATGTTTGCCCTGGCAACATCCACCGAAATCCCCTGTATATTTTTCTCTGCCAGGATTATCCGCCGTTTTGGAGCCCTCCCTCTGTTGTTCCTGGCTTCTCTGGGAGTTTGCGTTCGTCTTCTGCTCTGGGCTGTTTTTCCCTTTAAACCAGTTATCGTTGCAGCCCAACTGCTTCATTCCCTGTGTTTTGGTATTTTCCATCCCGCTGCAATTAATTTTTTTACCCGTGTTTTCCCGGCAGAAAAGAGAGGGTTAGGAATGTCGATATACCTGGCCCTTGGTTCCGGCCTGCCCGCACTGATCGGCAATATGGCCGGAGGAAGCATTGTGGAAGCAGCCGGGTTCCGTTTTCTATTCGGCGTTTATGCGGCAATTAGCGGAACCGCTGCGCTTGTGTATTTTGTTTTACGAAAAAAAGCTGTTTTGCCGGAATAGTTACGTTTGTTCTTAAAAGATAATCCCAAACTGAATGGCGATCAACAGTATTTCCCGATAATCCCATCTACATCAGCGATATTGAAAGAAATGTCGCTGACCCATTCTCCGTATTCTTTTGGTGAATTCACCGCTTCTATCCATTCTTCAAGGGCACGGCGTTTTTCCTGTACTTTGGGGCTGTCCTGTCCTTTTGTTTCCAGTACGAGAGTTTTTCCGTTTGTCAGTTTTATCAGGAAATCGGGGTAATAGGTATGGGAAACTCCGTTAAAGGTATACTGTATTCCGAAACCCAAATGGTCGTTTTTGGCAAAAGCGAAAACATTTGGATTTTTTTCCAATTTGTAGGCTTCTGCGGCTTCCCATGTGCTGTCGTAAACACAATGGGATATGTGGGATTTTTTTAAGGGT
>WRIX01000033.1 GCA_009782495.1 Treponema sp. | reverse complement strand
GTACTACGAAAATCTTTTCCGTGATATGCGTCTGGAAAATGTTGTTGTCTTTATACTTTCCGCCGACAATTCCTATACCGAATTGGGACCGAACTTTGCCAAAGAAATGTGGAAAGGCCTGGTATTGTCCGATTACCTTAAAGATGTACAGACTGCCTTAAAAGCAACGGCGAAAGATCCGGAAACGGCTGTTGCCGATTTTGATAAAATGTGGAAATCCCTGATGCTGACTGTGGAACACAAGCCAAAGCAGGTCTGGCATCATCTGAAAAAAGTTGCAGCAGACTTAAAGAAAATTCCTTTAAAGCGAAAACTTAACGATTGTCCCCGTGTGCTTATTGTCGGGGAGATCTATGTGCGGCGGGATGATTTTGCCGTTGGCGAACTTATTGACCTGATGAGTGAACGGGGCATTGTGGTAAAAGTTGCAAGCATTGGAGAATGGATTCATTATCTGGATTTTGTCCGGGAATGTGAGCTTAAAACACTCCTTAACTTGCAGAAACCGGGCAGAAAACTTTTTTCCAAACCCTGGCGTGAACTGAAGATGCTTAACATGGAAGAATGGTGGAAACATTCGGTGGAAAAAAAGGTGCTTTCCATACTGGAACCAACCGGTTTGGTACCTCAGTCGCCGCGGGATATGCACCAAATCATGGCAAATACGCAAAAACACTTTGTTAATCTGGAACTTCAGTCGGAAATCTCAGTATCCAGCGGGGTCGCTGCCACTGCTATGGAACAGGGCTATTCGGGAATAGTAAACATAAGTCCCTTTGCCTGTCTTATTGGCCGTGTTATAGAAGGACTCTTTACCCCCTGGGCCAGGGAACGGAACTATCCAATCCTGTCGGTAGAAGTAGATGGTAACCTGCTGCCTCCAAACATTGTTAATAAGCTGAACATTTTCATGGTAAACGTACTTCGTTTTCGGGGCAGAGGGGATATGACAGCATTGGTGGATGCGCCAGCTTCGGCAGATGTACGGGCAGGAGAGAATAATGGCAAATAAAAACAGCAGAACATGGAAGTCCTGCTTTTGTTTTTCCATTCGTTTTGTTTTAGTATTGGTTTTACTCTTTTCTATTAATCCGCTCTTTGCCCAGCGAAAAATCACCATTAAAATGGCTTCGCCTATTCCGGAAAATACTCCCTGGGGTGCCGTTCTTAATCAAATGGCCAATGACTGGAGAAAAATTACAAACGGCGAAGTGGAATTGATCATCTATCATAATGGCGTGATAGGAAACGAGAAGGATGTGGTACGGAGCCTGCGTTTAAACCAGATTCAGGCTGCGGTACTTTCAACTCTGGGTCTGTACGAAATCACTCCGGAAATTATGACATTAAGCTGTCCTTTTCTGATCAGGAACGATAGTGAATTGGATCTGGTTCTTGCAGGGCTTAAAGTCGATTTGGAAGAAAAGATAAACAGCAAAGGCTATTTTACCCTTGCCTGGGCCAGGGTAGGCTGGGTTAAATTTTTTTCCAAATCCCCAATTTACGTGCCTGCTGATATGAAAAAACAGAAACTGGGAACAATGGCTGACCAGGCGGAATTGAACCAGGTCTTTAAAAATATGGGTTTTCAGATGATTCCTGTCGGAACTAACGATATTCTTATAGCCCTTAACAGCAACCTGGTGGATGCGGTTTTTCAGAGTCCTATTGCAGTGGGAAGTACTCAGGCTTTTGGCCTTGCAAATAATATGGCTTCCATTAATGTAGCTCCTTTTATAGGTGCAATTATTATTAATGAACGGACATGGCGTACTATCCCTGATAAGTACAGACCGCAATTAATCGAGTCAGCCAGAAAATATGAAAGACAGCTTGACCGCGAAGTTAAAAAACTGGAAGATGATTTGATTAAAATGATGGGAAATTACGGTCTTAAAGTAAATCAATTAACTGCGGAACAGGAACAACTGTGGTATGATGAAATTGGACGAGTCATGCCCTCACTTATAGGTACGCTGTTTGATCGCAGTATATACAGACGTATCGAAGCGCTTTTACAAGATTACAGAAACAGGCGCCGCTGATGGAACAAAGACATATTTCCCTGTTCCCGCTGCTTGGCAAGATTGAAAAAAGCGTATGCTTTGCTGCCCTTATTGCACTTGTATTGATTGCTGCGGCAGAAGCTGCAGCCAGACTTTTTAGCGCCAGTGTTCCGGCTTCTGCCGAACTGTTAAAACATATACTTCTTGTTCTTGGTCTTTTTTCCGGTATGTTCTCTGCTAAAAACGGAGAGCATCTGTCCATTGCCCTTATTAATTACATAAAAAATGAGCAGAGCCGGCGTGTTATTGCCTTAATCACAGGTTTTATTGCAGTTTTTATCTGTACTATTATTGCCTGGTCTTCGGTTTCATTTATAAAAATTGCAATAAAACCCGGCTTTGTCGGTTTTATTCCCAATTTGGTTTTTGTCCTGGTAATGCCTCTTGCCTATGGTGTAATGGCTCTGCGTTTTGCAATTCAATTACCGGTTAAAAACCGTATTCTTCCCCTGTTGGTGATTATCCTGGGAAGCATAGCGGCTTTTCCGGTTATTGCCAAAATTATTTGGGGTTTTAATACTCCGGACTCAATCTTTAACTTAATCAATTATTTCTACAGTGTGCTTTTTCAGATTAAACTCCCGCTGATCATTCTGCTAATTGCTTTGGCGCTTATGGGCGCTCCAATTTTTACGGTAATAGCCGGAATTGCTTTGATAATTATCCAATCTGCAGGAGGAGAAGCTGAAACGGTTAATAATTCGGTTTTCTCGGCTTTGACCGATTCCAACATCATCGCCATTCCTCTTTTTACCCTTACAGGCTTTTTACTTTCAGAAAGCCGCGCCGCAGAACGGCTGGTACACAGTTTCCGTAATCTATTTGGCTGGCTTCCCGGGGGAATGATCATTGCCACAGTAATCATCTGTGCTTTCTTTACTTCATTTACCGGCGCTTCGGGAGTGACTGTTCTTGCATTGGGTGGAATTCTCTTTACGGTGCTTTCAGAAAAAGCTTCCTACCCGGAACATTTTACTATCGGGCTTTTAACTTCATCCGGGTGTATTGGAATTCTTTTTCCGCCAAGTCTTCCCATTATCCTTGTGGGTTCCGCTATCAGGACTAATATACTGCTTGTATTTCTTGGCGCAATAATTCCGGGCATTATTTTGGTTACAGCCATGATCATCATGGGAATCTCCGCATCAGTAAAAATTAAAATTCCAGTAGAACCTTTCCGCCCTGGAAAGGCATTTTCTTCCCTGAAAGGATCGGCCCTGGAGCTTCTTCTTCCTGTTTTTTTGATCGTTGGTTTTTTTTCAGGTATTGTTTCTCTTGTTGAAGTTGGAGCCATATCGGTGATCTATGTGTTTGTTGCCGAGGTTCTAATCTACAAGGACATAAAGTTTTCCGAAATATCCGGGGTTTTTTACAAGGCCCTGCCTATTATCGGAGGTGTTCTTTCGATCATTGCAATGGCAAAGGCTCTATCTTATGCCATTGTAGACACCCAGGCGCCGGAAAATTTTGCCCGTTGGATGCAGGGAGCAATTGAATCAAAATACATTTTCCTTCTGCTTTTAAACCTTGCACTGCTGGTGGTGGGCTGCCTGATGGATATTTTCTCGGCGATTCTGGTAATTCTTCCCCTTATAGCTCCGCTTGGCGAAGTTTACGGTATTGATCCGGTCCATCTTGGAATTATTTTTATTATCAATTTGGAAGCAGGCTTTCTTACTCCCCCTGTAGGGCTTAATCTTTTTCTTGCGAGTTACCGCTTTAATAAACCGTTTTTGGAAGTATGCCGTTATGTGCTGCCATTTCTTATTATTCAGCTTGTCGTGGTGTTGCTGGTAACGTATATTCCGGTATTATCAACATACCTGCCGGGGTTGTTTTAAAATCTGTACTTTGAATTCAGCTTACAACGCGGTCTTTCCAGATAAAGCCGCGGCCCGATATGGTCCGGTAAAATGACCAGGTTACCATAAAAAACAGATTAAAATACATGATTGGCCAGGTAAATGCATTGTACCAGCTTATCCTGCGGCCTATAAAAAGAACCAGCCAAATAAGGGTGAATATAACATGTACGATAATCAACGGAAGCAAATAAGGATTAGTATACAGCCCCAGTGCAGAGGAAACGATCGAAAAAACAAGAACCGGAAAAGGCATACAGAAAAAGCAGAAAATTACCAGGGCGATAACAATAAGCAATGGCGGATTTTTTCCAAGAAAGTCATAAATATTTTTTCCTATACCCTGAATGGCTGACCACCAACCTTTATACATTCTGCAAAAAACCTGGCCTGACAAGTCAAGGAATTCCGTATTATAGCCTAATTCTTTAATATGCCGGGCCATGAACACATCCTCGCTGGTTTTGTGTTTTATTTCCGAAAAACCGCCGGTTTTTAAAAATACTTCTTTCTTAACGGCGACATACTGGCCAACGGCGAGTGAAAAGTACCCAAGCTTAACAATTTTATTCAAGAACATGGGGATTAGAAAACCGGTAAGGAAAAAAATCAACGGTACGGTAACACGTTCACCAAAAGTTTTAAGGATCTGTCCCGCATACCCGGATATTAAATCTGCCCTGTTAGCTTCCATATTTGAAACCGTCCAGGAAATGCTGGTAGGGCTGTGAAAGGTATCTGCATCGGTAAAAAGCAGAATTTCTCCCCTGGATTGGGAAACCAGCTGATCAAGTGCAAAGGGTTTACCGTACCAATCCTGCGGCAGGGGTTTGCCCTTAAATGCCCTGACCCGTTCGTTTTGTTCAGCCATTTTTTGGATTATCCCGTATGTACTGTCTTCCGAATTATCATCAATAACCAGAATTTCATAATCCCCGTAATCCTGGTTTAACAGAGAAGTAATGCATTTTTCGATATTTTCCTCTTCATTTCGGGCAGGAATCAGCATGGAAACCATAGGCCCGCTCTTGATTGCTGGTAAAGAGGTGCGGAGTCTTGCATCCAGAATATTGGCCGTGGCCATAATTAAAAAATAAGCCGTTACGACGATCATTCCATAGTAGTAAATCTGTGCAGTAATGTATAATACCATGTGTTATAAAAAACATTATAGTAAAAGCAACCGGCTGGTCAAGGTTGGGATATGAAGTCTAGTCAAATTTGGTTTTTCTGAATATACTTTTTCACCATGAAACCGGTACAGACGGAACCGTATGTTCCCCAATTGGATGTAGTATATCCCTCTGAATTGGATGGACACACTGATAAACTCAATATCACACATGAGGTGATAGTTGATAAAAACTACCCCTTTCT
Source organism: Treponema sp. (assembly GCA_009782495.1). Taxonomy (GTDB): domain Bacteria; phylum Spirochaetota; class Spirochaetia; order Treponematales; family Breznakiellaceae; genus WRIV01. Next base: position 16,893 of record WRIX01000033.1, on the reverse strand, counting down.
GCAGAAAACCTTTGGTTTCAGGTTCCTGCGCTTCCTGATGTACACGGCGATTTTTTCCGTGGTGTTCATTATGAACGTTACGGTTTTTGGCCTCAGGGTCGAAGGAAGGAAGATTCTGCGCAAGCATCGCAAGCTATTAAGAAACGGAGCCATGACGGTTTCTAACCACGTACACCGCTGGGATTATCTTTTTGTACTGCAGGCGGTCCGTTACCGCACAATGTATTTTCCCGCATGGAAAGAAAATCTTAACACTCCCGATGAAAACTGGATTCGTGTTGCAGGCGGCATTCCAATACCGGAAGATATTCATACAATTAAATATTTTAATGAAGCTTTTGACGAACTCCGCAGGAAGAAAAAATGGATACATTGTTATCCGGAAAAATCTTCGTTCTACTATTTTCAGCCTATCAGACCCTTTAAAAAGGGCGCATTTACAATGGCTCATCGTTACAATCTTCCGGTACTTCCATTGGCTTTTTCTTACCGGAAACCGCATTTTCCTTTTACCGTTGTCAATTCAATCAGGGCTTTAAAAGGACAGCAAAAACTTCCCATGATTACTGTGCGTATAGGCGAACCCCTGCTTTCTGATGCAGGTTTGAGCCGCAAGGAATCTGTACAAAAGCTGCGAAAAGAATGTCACGAAGCTATAGTATCCCTGGCCGGCATTAACAGTAACCCATACCCTGCAGAAGGTGATTGAGCTTGTTTCAAAACTCTGTTAGTTTTGGGATTATTCATGTTGTTCGCGGTAAATGTCTATGAAAATTAAAGAAAAGCTGAAATACGCATTGGTTCTTTCCGGCGGCGGCGCCCGGGGACTTGTCCATGTTGGATTTCTCTGTGCGCTGGAAGATGAGGGCTATCCGCTGCCTTCACTTATTGCGGGAACATCAATGGGAGCGATTATCGGCGGTCTTTATGCTTCGGGAATGAGCGGTCCTGAGCTGAAGCGCTATGTGCTGGAAGAACTGGACATTTCCAATTTTATGGAAAGTTCCGTTTTTAAAATGGACGGGCCCATTGGGAAACTATTCCAGACCGGGCAAATTATTGGGCACGCTGCTACAAGACCCGGTGTTGATTCGGGAGATAAAGTTCTCCGGATTATGGAAAGACTGACAAAACACAAAAAGATAGAAAACTGTGAAATTCCGTTTTTATGCAATGCGGTAGATCTATGCGCCGGGGAAGAAGTAATTATCCGCTCAGGATCCCTCGCCAGGGCAATCAGGGCATCAATGTCTTTTCCTTTTGTTTTTGAACCTCTGATTGAAGGCAGTAAATGTCTTGTTGACGGCGGGGTTGCGGATAATCTGCCTGTTAAATCGGCCAGGGAAGCAGCCAGAGAACTGGGGATAAGGCGTATCCTTGCTGTAGATACCCGGCGTTGGCAGAATATTCCTGCAGGTTACATGAAAAATGGCTTAAGTGTTGTAATGCGCTGTTTTGATGCAATGATCCATGTATCGGAAACTGCAGGGGAAAGTGAACTTGCCAGAGCAAACCTTTTAATTCATGCATCAGATAAAACTTCCGCTTTTGATTTTTCCCGGAAAAGGGAACTTATGGAGTTGGGAGAAGCTGCGGCTGTTCAGAGTAAAACCGAATTGGATGCTTTTTTTGGAAAAGGAATTAAAGGCGCTGTAGCCCGCCGGAGAAAGGTAAGCTGCGGAATAGAGATGGAAGGCTATTATAAGGTTATTCATAAAGCACATTTCAATTAACACTTCAAACCCCAATTTAGCGGACTGAACACATCAATAAATTGGGGTTTGTAGACCTCCTTTAACTAAAATATTTCTGCAATTCAGGATCGATCCTGATTTTCCGGAGAGCCTTCAATTCAATCTGACGTACTGTTTCCGGAGAAATTCCCATCTTGCTGCTGATCTTTTTAAGGGTTTCTTTGCCTGAACCGACAAACTGATACCGGTACATAAGAATTTTTTTCTCCCTGCCCTTCAGACTGTTCAGTATCTGCAAGGTGGCAGACTTAGAATCTTCCTTGAGCATAACCCGTTCCGGATTATAGGTATAATCTTCATGAAATTCCAAAACACCTGCCGATTCGGTGTCGTAAGGATCCAGAGAAAGCATATTGGAAGTTACAGAAAGGATAGCTTCCACGTCATCTTTGGATTCGCCGATTTCCCGGGCAATTTCCTCATTGTTTGGCATTCGCTTAAGCTTTTGGGTAAGGGAATGACAGGATTTTTGGATCTTTCTCAGTATTTCTTCTTTTTTCTGAGGCAGACGGATTAAACGCCGTTTGTTTGCCAAAAACCTGAGTATACTTTGCTTAATCCACCAGGTTGCATAGGTAGAAAAGCGAACCTGTCTTGCAGGGTCAAAACGTTCCACAGCGTGTATCAGGCCGATGTTTCCTTCCTGGATCAAATCCAGAAAGTGAAGATCCGGACTGATATACGAACGGGCAATTTTTACCACAAGCCGGAGATTGGATTCGACCAGCTTCTGCCGGAATTCCATGTCTCCATTCTGAATACGCCTGGCTATTTCCTGTTCTTCTTCATAATTAAGGAGCGGAAATTCCTTGATTTTATCAAAGTATAATTGTAAAGGGGTCGATTCTTTTGTTGTCACTGTACCCTCCTTGCCTGGCTTTACTTGAGTAAAACCGGACAATAATATATAAGCAAGAATCGTGCCAAGTTTAATGATTTTTTATTATTTTTTAATTCCTTATAATACAAAGACTTATAAATTATGATTTTTATCGAAAATCAAAATTGTCTATATTTGTATACAGTTACATTAAATTGGTATATAAAAAAGTATACAAAAACATTTTCTGATATACCAAATCTTTTGGATGTTTGTGATATTTATAGTAGTATGATATAGTGTCCCTATGGCTTTAGATGATTTCGGGATCCAATATAAGGAAAAAGGCAAAGAAATCCACTATTTTGTCAAATGGTCACCGTTAGCTAAAGCAGATCGATGGACTATTAATGCCAAAGTCCCTGCAGTTGCCGGAATTTATGAAGTGTACTGGATGGATGATCATGAACATCTGCGTATGCTTTCGGTGGGCCGGACTCACTACGGAGGTCTCCGATCGGAGCTCAGGCGGCTTACCGACCCGGAATTGAACGAAGACCCGGATGCAAGAAAAATACTGGAAGAGGAGAACATCTGGTTTCGTTATGCTCCGTGTAATTCAGCTCTTATAATGGCTGATGTTATCTGGTTTTTTATGAAGACGTACTTTCCCGAAAAACCGGGTGTTGAGCATTCGGGCCGTTATGAAAAACTCTTTATGAATGAATCTGAGCCGGATAAGCTGATTTGGGTACCCTAAACGAGTGATTGAATACATAGTTCCCACCAACATTGATGATCGTGTACTCCACAAGTCGGCACGGCTTCTTTCTGAAGGAGGACTCCTTGGAGTCCCTTCTGATACAAGCTGGACAGTGGTGTGTTCTCTCCACTCAAAAGAAGGGATAAAAAAACTGCGTAAAATTTCGGGAGAACGCGATGAGCGGCATTTTACCCTCTTATGTTCGGACATTTCCCAGTTTGGTGAATTTTGCAGTATTGATAATACCCGTTTCCGTCTTTTAAAAAGGCTTTCTCCGGGCCCTTATGTGTTTATTCTTAAAACCCTTTTGGGAACAGAGAAAACCCTGCAGCTCCGGCGAGGTGAAATTGGCGTACGTATCCCCGATCATCCTGTACCAATAGAGTTGATTAAGACCTTGGGTTCACCCCTCTATTCGGTTACCGCAAAACGGAGCATGACAGAGGAAGAAGACTACCCGATATATGCCGATACAAAACATGGAGAGGGACGGCATGTCGAAGGCCATGCTTCCGAAACAAATGAGTTGCCTCCCATACCGGAAGAAGATCTTTTTGAAGGGGGCTGGGAACTGGAAGCCATAGCCGGCCTTGATATAATTCTTGATACAGGAGAAGAACGGCCCCGGATTTTTTCTACAATCCTGGATGTTTCCGGCGATGAAATAATGCCGCTCCGTATGGGGGCCGGGGCGTGGCCTGTTTAGCCGGTGATTAGCAGGAATACTAATTCTTCCCCAAGGTTTTTGGCACTTTACTCATTAAATATTCCATATTATAGTAATTCTATGATGCCTTTTATGGGAATTGATGTGTATTACATCATATTGGTTGTTCCAACCATACTATTGTCGCTTTGGGCGCAGTTTAAGGTTAAATCCACCTTTGACAAATATTCACAGGTTCGGAGTAAAAGTGGGATTAACGGGGCTCAGGCGGCGCAGCTTTTACTTAATGCCAACAATATCAGTAATGTATCCATTGAAAGTGTAGCCGGCTCTCTGACGGATCATTACGATCCGGGTAATCATAAACTACGCCTTTCACAGCCGGTTTATGGTCAGGGTACAATAGCGGCAGTGGGAGTGGCGGCGCACGAAACAGGCCATGCCATCCAGCACGCTCGTGGGTACGGACCGCTGGGCTTGCGGAGTACTTTGGTGCCAATAGCAAATATTGGTTCTTCCATAGGCCCCTGGCTCGCAATTGCAGGCCTTGCCGTACCGAGTCTTGGTTTTCTCCTTAATATTGGAATTTTGCTTTTTGCCGGGGCGGTTGCTTTTTACTTAATTACCCTGCCGGTTGAATTCAACGCTTCATCCAGAGCTTTGGCGATCCTTGCTCAAAACAACGTATTGGATGCCGAAGAACTCCGCGGTGTAAAAAAGGTTCTTTCCGCTGCGGCCATGACCTATGTGGCCAGCGCCCTTACTGCGGTAATGAGTCTGATCAGACTGATACTTCTTTCCCGGCGGCGTCGTTAAATGGCGGTACGCAGCTTTCAACGCGGTTTAAAGCTCAATACCAGAAAGCATGTAACTGAAGGAATGCCTATTGAAACAGCAGTTGTTTCTCAGGTAGTAATCCCCATAAATCAGCATTTTGGCGCGCCAAACAAGGCGGTGGTTAATGCCGGGGACAAAGTAATACGGGGACAGATTATTGCAGACGCCGTTACTTCCGGTCCCATGACCAGTCCGGTACATGCGTCAATCAGCGGTATTGTAAAAAAAATCGAACCAAGAACCCAATCGAACAATACAGACGGTCTTTGTATTATCATCGAAGCTGAAAAGGCAGAGGAAAAGGAAGCTGATCCCGGCGCTGTACCAGCAGGTGAACAAGCCTCTGAAATGTTTATGCCGCCGCTGGATCCCTTTAGCTGTTCCAAAGAAGCAGCCATCGGCCGGATTCGGGATGCCGGAATAATCGGTATGGGAGGCGCCGGATTTCCCGCTCATGTAAAATTTAATCCGCCGCCCGGAAAAACCATCGACCTGATTATTGCCAACGGTGCAGAATGTGAACCGTACCTGACCACCGATGAAGCGGTAATAGCAGAAAAGCCCCAGTTATTAATTGCCGGGCTTACCATGATAATGAAGATCACCGGAGTTAAGAAGGCTATTATCGGGATGGAAGATAACAAAGCGGCGCTTGTTTCATTGTTGGAACAGGAAATCAGGCTAAATAAACAAGCACATTCTGAATCATTTAACATTGGCATTGGTCTTTGTAAAACGCGTTATCCCCAGGGCGGAGAAAAAATGCTGATCAAGGCGCTTACAGGCCGGGAAGTTCCCAGCGGCGGCCTTCCTATGGATGTGCATTGCATTGTCAGCAATGTAGGAACGTTAATCGCTGTTGCAGAAGCTTTTATTCATGGAAAACCTCTGATTGATCGGGATCTTACAATTTCCGGCGGAGCCTGCAAAAAACCGAAAAATATGCGTCTTCCCATTGGCACACTCATTACACAATTGCCGGCGGAAACTATAGCGATTGATGACGATTATTTACGAAAAATAATTTTTGGCGGCCCGATGATGGGAAACGCTGTAGCTACAGCGGCGATTCCTGTTCAAAAAAATACTTCTGGAATTGTTTTGATGAAGGGAGAGGAAACTCAGACGGATCCTGAAAGCGCCTGTATACGCTGCGGACGCTGTATCAGGAACTGTCCTTGCCGCCTTTCTCCGGTTATTATGAATATAAGTTTGGAATCATCCGACATGGACGAGGCAGCTAGGGCAGGTCTTGTTGACTGCATAGAATGCGGAAGCTGTTCTTATGTTTGTCCAGCACGGATCAAATTAGTTCAGCGTTTTAGAGTCGGCAAGCAGCGCCTGCGTGCCATGAAGGCAATGTCTCAGCTTCAGGCCCAGGCTGAAAAGAAACAGGAAAAAGGCGCCGTTCCTGCGGAAACAGTTACGGGTTCTGCAAATCCGGGTAGGAAATAATATGCCTGAGCTTTATTTAGGATCAAGTCCCCATATTGGAACTCCAGTTCGTACACAAATGATCATGGCTCAGGTGATTATTGCCCTTGCTCCGGTAACAATCTTTGGCATTGTAATTTACGGTCTCCAGGCTCTGGGAGTTGTTGTTGTTTCCGTTATTTCGGCTGTATTGGGAGAAGCGCTGTTCCGTAAAATCATAAAAAAAGAAAACCGGACAGGAGATCTTTCCGCGGTTGTTACAGGTTTGCTCCTGGCGCTGATTTTGCCGCCCGGAGTTCCTCTGTATTATGTTGCTCTTGGTGCGGTTTTTGCGACTGTTGTTGCAAAGGAATTTTTCGGCGGACTGGGCGCGAATGTTTTTAATCCCGCATTAATAGGCCGTGCTTTTTTATTAATGAGTTTTCCCGCAGCCATGACAAGCTGGATTAAACCAAAGGCTGCTTTAGACGCAATGTCCGGTACTTTATCTGCTGCCGGTGCAGATGCAGTGTCCGCTGCCAGCGGATCGGGACTTTCCCTGGACAGTATAACCAGCGCTACCCCCCTGGGTGTTATAAAGATGGGCGGCACTGTTTCCGATGTTGGCAGTCAATTTGCCGCCCTGGGATTGGCGGAGGGATCGGGTTATTTTTCGATATTAAAAACACTCTTTTTTGGACATCACGATGGTACCATTGGTGAAAGTTCGATAATGCTGATTCTTGCGGCATTTTTCTTTCTGCTGGTTACCAGGGTAATTGACTGGCGTGCTCCTGTTGCGATGATAGTCTCCGCCTTTTTACTTTCGCTTTGTCTTGGAACCGATCCTCTGTTCAGCATACTCGTCGGGGGGCTCTTGTTCGGCGCTGTTTTTATGGTAACCGATTATACTACCGCGCCGCTTACGGCAAAGGGAAAGTTGATCTTTGGCGCCGGGGCGGGAATTATTACTGTGTTAATTCGCCGCTGGGGAAATTTTCCGGAAGGGGTTACCTACGGAATTCTTATCATGAATGCCGTTACACCGTTCCTTAACCGGCTGCTTCAGAAAAAATACGGGTATGTACCGCCAGTTAAACTGGCGCCGTCTGCAAAGCTGACACCGTCTGCGAATAAACCGGCTATGGCAAAAACAAACGAGGCTGCCAAATGAAAACCCGGGAAACAATTAAACTTGGACTGGTGCTGACAGCCTATGCAGTTGCAGCTTGCGTGGGGCTTGCTTTTGTATATGCAAAAACAAAAGCGGAAATTGACAAACAGGATATGGTTAATCTGGAAATTGCCATTAAGGAACTTTTTCCCGATGCGGAGAGTTTTGAAGATTTAAACGGAACAATAGTAAGCTCCGATTCGGGAGTGAGTTTTGTAAATCAGTACAGCGTTATCCGGGGCGGAAAAATAATCGGCACTGCCGTTCAGGGTTCAACAGGAAGTTACGGAGGACCTATTGTTGTTTTGGTAGGTGTCTCCGCCGGCGGAACGATCAACCGGGTAAAGATAATGAGCCATTCCGATACACCGGGACTTGGAGCCAATGCGGGCAAGTCAAATTATTTTGTGGACAAAAAAGCAGGCATTACTTTTTACGATCAGTTTACAGGCAAAAAAGTTTCCGATTCTTTCGAAACAAAGAACGATGTGGTCGCAATTACCGCAGCAACAATTACAAGCGCCGCAGTTTCCAAAATTGTAAAGACAGCGGGACAGGATGCTTCCCGGTGGCTTGAGTCAAGACTTGATGCAGAGGGAGCCGGACGATGAGCGATAAGGTAAGCATGACTCGCATTTTTACCAACGGCATTATCCGGGAAAATCCCCTGCTCGTACTGATGATCGGCCTTTGTTCGGCGCTGGCAGTAACTACGGAAGTTGTCAACGGTATAGGCATGGGTCTTTCCATGACTTTTGTACTTCTGATGTCTGAACTGGTGATCAGCACTTTCCGCAAACTCATTCCCAATTCAATCAGAATTCCGGTATTCATTATTGTTATTGCCGCTTTTACCACGGTAATTGACTATGTGCTGAAAGCGTACTTTCCCGATCTTTCCAAAGCAATGGGAGTTTTTATTCCGCTTATCGTGGTGAACTGTATAATCATGGGCAGGGTGGAATCATTTTCATCCAAACAATCGCCGCACCATGTGATCCCCGATGCGCTGGGTATGGGCCTGGGTTATACCTGGGTGCTTGTGGGAATAGCTGCAGTCCGTGAACTGTTGGGGAACGGAACTATCCTGGGTTTTGAATTATTCGGCAATTATACTCCCATTTTGTTTTTTACGCTGCCGCCGGGAGGCTTTTTTGTATTTGCCCTTTTTATTTCCATAAACCTGGCTTTTAAAAATATTAAGAGAGGACAGGAAGGTACTGTTTGTGACACATGCCCTGCACCGGGTTGTCAGGGCTGCGGCCTTGGAGCACGGCAGGCAGCACATACCCCAAGTACCGCGACCGAAGCCACCGTAGAAAATCCTGTCAGCGCTGCCGGGAATACATCTGAAGGGGGTACACCGTGATCCTCTTTAAGATTTTTATTTCAGCCTTTCTTGTCGACAATGTGGTTCTTATGCGTTTCCTTGCCCTTTGTCCATTTATTGGAATGAGTACCGACGAGGACAAATCAATTGGCATGGGACTTGCCGTTACGTTTGTAACCGTACTGGCAACTGCTGTAACCTGGCCGATTTACCGATATGTACTTTCCAGAGACGGGATTTTCGGTGAATTTACAATGCCCGGCGGCGTTAAAGGCAGTCTTGAGTTTCTTCAGATACTTGTATTTATTTTGGTAATTGCTTCGCTGGTGCAGCTTGTGGAATTCTTTTTAAAGAAAATGGTTCCGGGTCTTTACAGCGCTATGGGTATTTACCTGGCTTTGATAACAACCAATTGTGCGATTCTTGCAGTAACTTTGGATGCGGCTAACAATACCTGCGCTTTTACGGGAAAACCTTATTCGTTTGTTGAATCGTTGGTATATGCCATTGGAGCTGCTGTGGGTTTCCTTCTTTCCCTGCTTTTAATGGCAGGCATAAGACGGCGGATGAAAATAAGCCCTGTTCCTGCATTTCTTAAAGGGACGCCTATTCTCTTTGTAGCCGCTTCGCTTCTTTCCCTTGCCTTCATGGGTTTTGGAGGTCTGGTAAAGTGATTTCGATACTTCTGTTTACTGCGGCAGTTGCCGCCGTTGTTGCATTAATCCTTGGATTATCACTGGGTGTTTTTAAAGAGATTTTTCATGTCGAAGAAGATCCTTTGATTGGTACAATTCGCGAAGCCCTGCCCGGCGCCAACTGCGGCGGCTGCGGGTTTCCCGGCTGTGACGGCTATGCTGTCTTTGTGGCAGACGGCGGTGACATTTCCAAATGCACTGCCGGAGGAAAAGAAACAGTCGACAAGCTTGCAGAGGTTATGGGGGTCGGCGCTGTGGCTGTAACGCCAATGGTGTCAGTGCGCTGTTGTCTTGGAGGCGACGAAATCGCTGTAAAGCGGGGGCGTTATACGGGATTAACTACGTGCCGTGGAGCAAAAATTGCCGGGGGAACAAAACTATGCAGCTGGGGTTGTGTTGGTTTTGGGGATTGTGTGAATGTATGTAAGTTCGGCGCCCTTTCCATGGGAAAAGACGGCCTGCCTGTTGTTAATTGGGGATTATGTACCGGCTGCAAAGTTTGTGTGGCAGAATGCCCTCAGGGAATACTCAGAGTAATCCCCAAAGATATAAAAGTTGTCCTGGCTCTTTGTTCAAACCGAAATCCGATTCGTTCTGCTATCAGAAAAACCTGCCGCTTGGGCTGCATTAAATGCGGAATCTGTGTAAAGCAATGTCCCGAACAGTGCATTGTAATCGACAACGGTATTCCCATTGTGGACTACAGCAAGTGTACTGCCTGCGGTACCTGCGAGCAAAAATGTCCGACCAAAGTTATGGAAGTGTTGTAAGATATTGTCTGAATTTAGAAAGAACAGAAAAAAGCTGTACGCATGGGTTTATTAGAAATTATCGTAATTGCAACCGGGTTATCATTGGATGCATTTGCTATTTCAATATCAATGGGTTTATTGGTAACTAAATCAAAACCAATTCAATATTTTATACCCGGAATCTACTTTGGGCTTTTTCAGGCGATAATGCCGTATATCGGGTTTCGTACCGGAACACTGTTTGCGGCCAGGGTGCAGACTTTTGAACACTGGATAACGTTTGTGTTGCTTGCCGTTATCGGCGGTAAGATGATAAAAGACAGTTTTTCCAAAGATACGGAAAAAACGGACAAAAACCCATTCGGTTGGATCAAAATGATGCTTCTGGCGCTGGCAACCAGTATAGATGCTCTGGCAGTTGGAGTAACATTTGCCTTCTTTCCCATTAACATTTATCTGGCAATCGTAATAATCGGCGTAACGACATTCTGTATATCCGTTGCAGGCGTAAAAATCGGCAATATGTTCGGATCAAAATATAAATCAAAAGCCGAATTTATCGGCGGTGCTGTTCTGGTACTTCTGGGAATAAAGATAGTAGCCGAACATTTATGTTAGTACATCGCTACGCCGGGCAGCGGCTTAATGGTTTTAAACCGCAAATATTTAAACGGATGAATGTCCATTGCATTGGGAAACCAGCCTTCGATTTCATCAGTGTCGACAATGTTAAGCGCAGGACTATAGCAAAGGGGCAGCGCTGCTCCGCGTTCCAGCAAGAGTTGTTCGGCTTCCGCAAGAATCTTAAAACGTTCATCCCCTTCTTCGTACATGGAGCGTTCCATTAATTCCTCAAAATCCTCGTCGTCGTGCATGGCGTCGTTAAGGTTTGAATCGCGCCGCCACATCTGCAAAAAAGTATAGGGGTCTGCAAAATCGCCAATCCAGGTAATCGAACCGATGGTGTAATTGTCCTGTTTAAGCGAATTAAAGTAACGGCTAAAGGGAACAACATCAAGCTTAACGGGAATTCCAAGTCCCATCCATGCGGCGGCCATGTGCTTGGCAATACGGTCAGCATCTTCGGAAGGTGTAATACGAATCACAATCTCCGGCAGCCCTACTCCTTTTGGATAACCTGCTTCCTCCAGAAGCCGCTGTGCTTCTTCCGTGTTTCCGCCTTCTTCAATACCTTTAACTTCGGGATACCCTGATATTGGGAAGATAAGTGTTTTGCTGGGGAGGTAGTAAAAATCCCGCATTTCTTTCCAGGGCAAAGCCAGCGTTAAAGCCCGGCGCAGACGGTGATCCTTCCAGGGCCCAATAGAACGAATGTAATAGTAGTGAGTGGCAAACATTGGATTTACCATAATGCCGCTTCTGTCATTCAGCGATTCAATTTCTACGGTACCTGCTATCCATCGTGCTTCGCCGGAATTCCACATAGCAGCGGATTCTTCTCCGTCATCGGTAAAATAAATATTGAGTTTCAGAATTGAAACACGATCGGCATCCCAGTACAGATTATTCTTTACCATGGTGATCTTTTTTGCAGTCATATTGGTTATATAATACGGACCGTTGGAAACGGGAGCTGACCAGTTGTCGCTATTAAGCAAAGAAGGATGAATAGGGCTGAATGAGTGATGGCACAGCATACTGGGGAAAAACGACGCCGGTGCATTAAGGCGAACGATTAACGTTTTATCTCCCTGTACACTAATTCCAACACTGGAAGGATCGGTATTATTGCCAAGCCTGTAATCTTTTGCCCCTTCGATAATATCAAATAATGATGAATAGGGAGTTTCGTTTTTCGGATCCAGCATGGAAAGCCATGCGGCGCGGAAATCCTCGGCACGAAGAGAATCGCCGTTCCAGTAACGGGCGTTTTGACGAATAGTAAATGTCCAGACTTTTTTATCTTCGGAAATCTGCCATGAAGCAGCGGCAGCAGGAACCGGAACAAGCGTAAAAGGATTGTAGGAAAAAAGCCCTTCGTATATCGCAGTGTAGATTTGAGCTTCACTGGCCAGGTAGGATTTACGGAAATCAAGTTCCGGCCCTTCATCATCCCCGGAAAAAACAACCGTTAATTCGGTACGATCGGCAAGTTCAGGTCTGGGTTCGGCATAGTTCGGCAGGGGAAAGATTTTCCTGCCGCCGTCCAATAAAGGTTTATCCTGAGCCAAAAGAATCCCGGCAGCAAGAAAGCATAAACCGATACAAAGTATAAAACGACCGCGTGATAATATATTGTGTTTCATGCACACACCGCCTCCTTAGCGGCGAACAATAATTTCCTTATTGAGAAACAGGGTTAACCCCGAGACGTTTAAGTTGTTCTTCTTCTTCCAGCTGGGCGCTGTATTCATGCCGTTTCTGGTTTGCCTTAACAATCGCATTTTTAATGGTTGCTAGTTCTGGTTTTATTCCTTTTACCTTCTCTCTGCTTTCTCTGGGGACATCCGCTTTAAAAAATTCATCAAGACCGGTAAGTGTCTTGTGAAGGCTTTGAGCATCGCGGACAGCTTTTTCCAAAATGCCCACAAGCTGTTTTTGATCCATTGCTTCGGCCTTGGCTGAATTCCTGATATTAAATGAAGCATACATTCGTACACGTTTGTCCAAATCGTTACGGAATATATTAAAGTTTACCTTTTCTTTAACGGCCACTCCTTTTACCGGATCGATGTATTCTATTTCGTATATTACCGGATCAGGCTCTTTGTTGAACATTTGCCTGAAAACTTCTTTAAGTTTTTCACCGAAGGTTAGCTTGCGGTTTTGGATAAGCAGATGATTTTCGTCCATTTTAGGGGCGATATCTCCCAGAGCAACGCCGACAGAACTTATTACCAAAAGACCGTCCAGCAGGGTGATTTTAAAGTCTATTTTCTTTTTAACTACCTTTGGTTTTTCTTCCGGAACTGCCAGCTGTTTAAGTATGGCGTTTCGCAGTTGATCTCCGCCGGGGCTGTAATCCTCTTTTATCAGTTCTTCGACCATATCCGGGTAAAAGGCTTTTTTCGGCATGGCACCGGGGAATTTTTTCTTTACGGCTTCTACCGTAACATCGTTCATATTACCGGTAATGCTCTGCCGGATTTCCAGCTTATAGGATTCCTTGTTAAAGGCTGTGGCCATCTTCAGGTGACCCATAATATTGGCGGTTGATTGCTTAAGCTTTGATATTGCTTCGTTGATCACATTTACAGAAAAAGGTTCCAGACCGGTTTTGGCTGTGTTAATTAAATCGTAGACGACTTTTGTGGTTGAACTTTGAGTATCGGCGGTAAAATTTGACCAGTCTATGTACCGTACCAGGGCAAGGATACGTTTGATGTTATCCAGGGACAAAAAATCAATGCTGAACTGAAAAAAGTTTACCAGAAAGTCCAGTTGGTTATCATAGGCAGAAAGATTCATGGTAAGCTGATCTTTTCTGTCCCCTTCGGAATGAATGGGTTTTGGTACCTTAATTTCTCCCATTTTCGCTTCGTGCTTGTACGGATCCTCATTAATCAGCTTTTTTTGGATTAGCATTTTATACAACGAAGCAAAAGCGGTATGAAAAGTTCTGAATTCATCTTTAAATTTGGGAAAATCAGTTTTTTCCAGCCAGAAGGCAGAAGAATTTAGAGCTTTTTCCAATGCATTTTGATATTCTGCGCGATCCATCTTTTGTTAATTATCGGCTTAACGACTATAATAGTCAATTATTATCGTCTTCTACTACTGATCCTTCAACTGCCGACCCGAATTCCCAGCTCCGGCTCCTTGCATCTGCGGAAAATTGAGTTCCTTTCATTGTAGTTCCGTTGGACCGTGTGATATTTACGGTTCCCGGAGCGTTCAGGAGTCTTTCTTTGTCCTGCCAGGATAGTTCGGTTGTCTCCATAGAAAAATCCTCGGAAATAACCGTAATTGATACACCGCCGCTGATATTGACATTACCGGTATCGGTTTCCATCCGCGCCTGGCCGGCTTTACCGCGGGTATTAACTTCGGGGATTGCTTCCTGCCCTTCCGGAGCGGCGTTGTATTGTTCAAAAGATAAGTTATCCAGCTCCATGGTGTGTTTTGCTTCATAACGCCGGATTTCTTCTGCATTTACCCGGACTTCCGGGTTACCATTGACAATGCGGACATATTCGGCGTTTTCCATTATCAGGTTGGGTTCGTCTTCATTTTGCGGAAAAGTATCGTAGACAAAGGAACAGGCCATTATAAGAAGCGGCCCCAACAGCGTAAAATAGCTTTTGAGCCAATTTTTATTTCTCACCTTTTACTCTTTTTTTGGCCGCTTCTATAAAGTCCCGAAAGAGGGGATGGGCCGCCGTAGGCTTGGACTTAAACTCCGGATGGAACATAACGCCCAATCCCCAGGGATGCGACGGCCATTCAACGCAATCGACCAGGGCTTTATCAGGTGAAAATGCGGTTAATTTAAGCCCTGATTCAAGCATATCTTTCCGGTAAACATTGGAAAATTCATAGCGATGCCTGTGCCGTTCGGAAAATTGGTCTTTTTTGTAGGCTGCATGAATCAGTGTACTTGGTTCTGCCGCACTGTCATATTTTCCCTTCCTCATTATCCCGCCGTAATTTTTAACATTATCCTGGTCTTCCAGAAGGCTGATTACCGGGTGTTTTGTGTCCTGGTTAAATTCGGCTGAATCGGCATCTTCCCAGCCAAGTACAAACCTGCCCCAGTCTATAACCATAACCTGTAGCCCTAAGCAAATTCCAAAGTAAGGAACTTTGTTTTCTCTGGCCCAGCGGGAAGCGTTAATCATGCCGTTAATTCCCCTGTCACCGTAACCGCCGCCCGGTATGAGTATTCCATCCAGGTTAAATCCGTCCAGGATACTCTTGGTTTTGGCGCTGTCTTCCAATGGAGAAGAGTCTATTTTAACCAGTTCCACCTGTATTCCGTTTTCCAATCCGCCGTGAAACAGAGCTTCATAAATTGATTTATAAGCATCGTGGAATTCCATGTATTTTCCCACAATACCGATACGTACTGTTCCCTGCTGAGCTTTAAAGTTTTCCATAACGGCTTTCCAGGGCTTTATATTCGCATGACGGCTTTCCACGCCGAGTTTTCGCAATACCACCTGATCAAGGTTTTGGTTAAAGAACATGAGCGGAATTTCGTAGATTGTCGAATCTATGTTATAGCAGGTAAAAACCGCTTCGGTATCCACATTACAGAATAATGCTATTTTTTTGCGGTTTGCTTCATCCAGCATGGCCGAAGCGCGGCATATCAGTATATCCGGCTGAATTCCCATTTCCTGCATTGCCTTTACCGAATGTTGGGTGGGTTTTGTCTTTAATTCCCCCCGGCCTACTTCGGGAATCAGGGTTAAATGAACAGAAATGGCATTACTTTTGCCTAATTCATGGATTATTTGCCGGGCGGCTTCCAGAAAAGGGATGGATTCGATATCCCCTACAGTACCGCCAATTTCTACAATAACAATATCGGTATCAGCTGATTCCTTGGCGGCGGCGGTAATACGGCTCTTGATTTCGTCGGTAATATGGGGAATTACCTGGACACAGCGGCCGCTATAATGGCCTTCCCGTTCTTTCCGGATTACCGTATTGTAAACCTGGCCTGTTGTGATAGAGTTGGCCTGAGAGAGGGGATTTGAGGTAAAACGGCTGTAATTTCCCAAATCCAGGTCAGTTTCTGCCCCATCATCGGTTACATACGCTTCTCCATGCACATACGGGCTCATTGTGCCTGCATCCACGTTGATATAGGGATCGCATTTAACCATACAAACATTAAGACCCCGTCCTTCCAAAAGAGCGCCCAGGGAAGAAGCTGCAACACCCTTTCCCAGGCTGGAACAGACGCCGCCAGAGACAAAAATATACTTATTCATGTAAATGAATTATAAGACAATTGACAGAGTTTAATCCACCCCTTACACTGGTTATACAGCTAGGAGACAGAAAGTAAATGAGTGACGCCTTCTTTTCAGACGCTGATTTTGATGCTTACAGAAATCTCATCTATAACGAAAGCGGGATTCATTTTACAGCTACTAACCGGTCCATTCTGGAAAGCAGGCTAAAGGAACAATTAAGAGTCACGTCAGTTCCCGATGTCAAAACCTATTTCAACACTATTTCCAAAGACAAAGAAGAGCTAAAAGGCTTTTTAGACTCAATTACGACGAACCTGACTCGCTTTTTCCGTAATCAGGCTCATTTTGACGCATTGGAACATCATGTTATTCCCGAATTGATGAAGTCAAAAGCCGGCAGTAATACCATTAAGATTTGGAGCGCCGGCTGCTCTACCGGAGAGGAGCCTTATACCATTGCCATGTTGTTAAGCGAGGTTCTTCCCCCGACATGGAAATTTGAGATTGTTGCCAGTGATATCAGTCTTAAATGCCTTATGACCGGGAAAGAGGGTTTTTATGCGAATAACCGGACAGAAGGAGTTCCGGAGAATTACCTGAAAAAGTATTTTGACAAGGTTGAGGGGGGTTATAAAGTCCACAGCGATATCATGTCAAAAATTCGGTTTGACTATCACAATTTAAAGAATGATTCGGGTCTGCGGAACATAGACGTTGTTTTTTGCCGGAATGTGATTATCTATTTTGATGAAGCAGCCCAAACATCCGTAATTAACAGGTTTTGGGAGGCAATGGCCGCCAAA